>JAHFHB010000049.1:3799-9850 GCA_023247135.1 Candidatus Omnitrophota bacterium | reverse complement strand
GATCCCGAGGATTTGCGCATCGATGTTTACCGCGCTTCCGGGGCGGGCGGGCAGCATGTCAATAAAACCGAATCGGCAGTGCGTATCACCCACATTCCGACCGGGTTTGTGATCAGCTGCCAGGATGAGCGTTCCCAGCACAAGAACAAGGCCAAGGCCATGCGGGTACTGCGGGCCCGGCTCTTTGAAATGAAGCAGCAGCAGGAAGCCAAAGAACAGGCCGAGATCCGCAAGGCCCAGGTAGGTTCCGGCGACCGCTCCGGAAAAATAAGAACTTATAACTTTAGCGAACGGCGTGTCACCGACCATCGAATCGGTTTGACTTTGCATAGCCTTGATGATATTTTGAACGGCCATTTAGACCCCGTCGTCCAGGCGCTGCATCAGCACGAACGGACGCAAAAGCTGATCCATGCGGCTTGAAACTCCTGACGCCATGCCGACCTCAGTTTCTTTTGGCCTAAAACAATCATGGGACTCATGGAAGGCTTTGCTTGCGTGGGGGCAGGCTGAGCTGACGGCTCTCGGGCCGCATGAGTCCCGTACCCATGCCGAGTATTTGCTGGAAGAAGCCTCCGGGCTGGCGCGCTGGCAGTTTGAGCGTGCGGAAGCAGTCCCGGCTGAAATTTGCCGGCGCTTTGAAGCTTGGATTGCCGAGCGAAAAAAACGCGTGCCGCTTGCGTATGTCACAGGCCGCGCGTATTTTCGCCACGAGGTGCTGGAGGCCGGGCCCGGATGCCTGATTCCAAGGCCCGAAACCGAACAGCTCGTGGAATATTTCGTGACGAGATCCGGTTTCAAAAAGGAACACGCGTTTGCATTTTTAGACATGGGCACTGGCACCGGCGCCATTGCGATTTCTCTTTTGCGGATTTTTACGAAGGCCCGCGCAGTACTGGCGGATGTTTCTGAAGAAGCGCTCACGTACGCACGGCGGAATGTTGAAAAATATGGTTTGAGCGCGCGCGCAGAATGCGTTCAAACAGATTTATTTTCAAATTTAGCGGCAGCCGCCCGCCAAACAGAAGGCGGGCAAGGCTGGCAGGCGATTTTGTCCAATCCGCCGTATGTGGCGGAAACGGAATTGGCCGGGCTTGAACCCGAGCTTTCATATGAGCCAAGACTGGCTTTGGCCGGCGGGGCGGACGGATTGGATTACTACCGGCGTTTAGCCGCGCAATCGCCCAAGTTTTTACTGCCCGGCGGCTGGATTGTTTTAGAAGCCGGGTTCGGACAAACAGCGGCCATTTTCGATTTACTTGCGGGCGCAGGCTTTGAAGGGATTCAGATTTATAAGGATGATGCGGGTATAGACCGCGTGGTCATGGCCCGTTTAGGAATCAAGGCGCATGGATAAGATCGTCATTACCGGCGGACGCCGGCTGAACGGAGATGTGGTGCTGTCGGGTTCGAAGAACTCGGCCCTGCCGATTATGGCTGCGGCGCTTCTGGCTGAAGACACGACCGTCATCAGCAACGTGCCGAACCTGCGTGACATTCAGACCATGATCAAGCTGCTGCGCGCGCTGGGCGCCAAAGCGTCTTTTGAAGACGGGCGCGTGGTGATTAAGCCGGGCAAGGAACTCAACCCGGTGGCTCCGTACAAGCTGGTGAGCACGATGCGCGCTTCGGTGTGTGTGCTGGGGCCGCTTCTGGCACGGACCGGGCATGCGCAGGTTTCCATGCCGGGCGGCTGCGTGATCGGGGCGCGTCCGATTGACCTGCACTTGAAAGGGTTCGAAGCGCTTGGAGCCAGGATCAAGGTTGAGCACGGCTACGTGGTGGCGCGCGCGCAAAAATTTTTGCGCGGCAGTGAAATGTATCTGGGCGGAGCGTTCGGCTCCTCAGTGCTCGCCACGGGCAACGTGATGATGGCGGCCGTGCTTGCGCGCGGGAAAACCATAATCGAAAGCGCAGCCTGCGAACCTGAAGTGGTGGACCTGGCGAATTTTTTAAAAAAGATGGGCGCGAAAATTTCGGGCGAGGGCTCGCCGCGCATTGAAATCGAAGGCGTGAAAAAACTGCATGGCATCGAGTACGCCATTGTCAGCGACCGCATCGAATGCGGCACGTACATGTTTGCCGCGGCCATGACGGGCGGCGATGTGATGATCAAGCAGGCGCTGCCGTCTAACCAGAATGCCGTGATCGATAAGCTGCTGCAAAGCGGCGTGCGCATCGACAAGGGCAAGAATTTTTTACGCATTCGCGGGCGCGCACGCTTGAAACCGACGGATGTGACGACACTGCCGTATCCCGGGTTTCCGACCGACATGCAGGCGCAGATGATGGCGCTGATGGCGATCACGCCCGGAATCAGCGTGATCACGGAAAAAATTTATCCGGACCGGTTCATGCACGTTAGCGAACTGAATCGTATGGGCGCGAAAATTTACCTGGAGAGCCCGCGGGCGATTATTCATGGCGTGAAGCGCTTGAGCGGTGCACCCGTCATGGCCTCGGATCTGCGGGCGAGTGCGGCGCTTGTGCTGGCGGGCCTTGTGGCCGAAGGCAAAACGGAAGTGTACCGCGTGTATCATCTGGACCGCGGCTATTTTAACATGGAAGGTAAGCTTTCATCCCTGGGCGCGGTCATTAAGAGGGAAAGAGAGTAAAAGACTTCTGCGTCATTCCCGCGAAAGCGGGAATCAGATCCTCGCTTTCGCGAGGATGACGAGAAATCATGCGAGTTTGGAAAACAAATCGCATAAGGCATTGTTTTAAAGAAGGAGGTCCCCGTGGTTCGTATACGTTTAAAACGCTTTGGTGCAAAGAATGAGCCGCACTGGCGCATTGTGGTCACCGACAGCAAGTCGCCGCGCGACGGCCGGTTTATCGAAGAGATCGGCATTTACAGCGGCTTGCGCGCCAATGAAAACATTCAGTTCAAGGCCGAACGCCTTGCCTACTGGGTGAAAAACGGCGCGCAGATGTCCGAGACGGTTCGCAGTTTGATCAAGCGGGCTGAGAAAAAAGCCAAAACGGCCGCAAAGTAATTTGCGGCGTGGAAAACGCGGAAACAATGGCGATAGAAATTCACCTGGTGACGTTGTTTCCGGCCTTTTTTGCAGGGCCGCTTCAGGAATCGATTTTGAAGCGGGCGCAAAAGCAAGGGCAAGTTGAAATCACGGTTCACAATGTGCGTGACTTCACGCACGACCGCCACAAAACGGCTGACGACAAGCCCTTTGGCGGAGGCGCGGGCATGTTGCTGAAGCCTGAGCCGCTCTTTGAATGTGTCGAAGCGATCGGCGGCGACCCTTGGGTGATTTTACTTGACCCAGGCGGCGATCCCTTCCAGCAGCAGGATGCCCAGAAGCTTGTCAAACGCAGGAAGATCGTGCTGATTGCCGGTCATTACGAGGGCGTGGATCAGCGCGTGCGCGAACATCTGGTGGATCAGGAAATCTCCATTGGCGATTTCGTGACGATGGGCGGCGAAGCCCCGGCGCTGTGTGTGATCGAAGCGGTAGTTCGGCTCATTCCGGGCGTACTCGGCAACGACGCGTCGATTGCCGATGAAAGTTTTCAGTCGGGGAAACTGGAGTATCCGCAATACACCCGTCCGCGCGATTACCGTGGGTGGAAAGTGCCCGAGGTGCTTGTTTCGGGCGATCATGCGCAGGTTCGCCGCTGGCGTGAAGCCGCGTCGCTGGAGCTGACGCGCAAGCGCAGGCCGGATTTGCTGGCCGAGCGGCCCAAGCCGCGGAGCAAGGCGAAGTCGTAAGGGCTGGATTCATAAAAGTGTTTTTTGCAATCGAGGAAGAGGAGGAAACGTCATGAAAGCGATTGAACTGATGGAAAAAGAAGTGACCAAGAAAAAAGTGGCGGAGTTTCGCGTGGGAGACACGCTGCAGATTCATATCCGCGTGAAAGAAGGCGACAAAACCCGCGTGCAGGTTTTCGAAGGAATTTGCATCAGCCGCCGCGGGCGCGGAGCCGGCGCCAGTTTTGCCGTAATCAAGGAATCGCACGGGGACACGGTTGAAAAAAAGTTTCCGCTGTATTCTCCGACAATCGAAGAAATCGTCGTGGCTAAAAAAGGCAGGGTTCGCCGCGCCAAACTTTACCACCTGCGCAAGCCCAAGGCGAAAACTTTTTAAACTCGACACGGAGTGTTCTCATGCGCCGCGACACGGCCCCGCTCTTCCGTTTTGATGAGAAGGTGATCCGGGAAGTGAGCGGGTGTGTGGCCGGCGTGGATGAAGCCGGCCGTGGGCCGCTGGCGGGTCCGGTGGTGGCCGCGGCGGTGGTTTTACTGCCGGGAGCCCGGCTTGACGGGCTGAATGACTCCAAAAAACTGACGGCCAGCGTGCGTGAGAACCTGTTTTGGCAAATTTGCAGGCAAGCGCGTTTCGGGATCGGCGTGGTCGGCGAGACAGACATCGACCGCATCAATATTTACCAGGCGTCGCGGCTGGCCATGAAAAAAGCCGTTCTGGATTTACCCCTCACTCCTGCTTTTGTCCTTTCTGATGGCAATATGAAGCTGGATCTGCCGCTTGCACAGCGTGCGGTGGTGCGCGGTGACGGGAAATCTGCCTGCATTGCCGCGGCTTCGATTCTCGCCAAGGTTTATCGCGATGCCTGGATGTGCCACTTAGACAGTCTTTACCCCGCCTATCACTTCAAAGTGCATAAAGGCTATCCGACGCCCAAACATCTAAAATTTTTAAAAGCGGAAGGACCTTCCCCCGTGCACCGTAAATCCTTCGGGCCTGTCAGCAGCCTTGCTGCCACCGCATGAACCGGCCCGCCGAAAAAACGCCTGCGGTCCGCAAGCCTTTCGGGCTTTCGCTGGGCGAGCGCGGCGAAATGGCCGCCTTTGGCTGGCTGGTGCAAAACGGCTACAAGATCCTCGCCAAAAATTACCGCTGTGCTTTAGGAGAACTGGATGCGGTGGCCAGCAAAAAAAACAGAGTATACTTTGTGGAGGTCAAGACGCGTTCCGGCACGGAATTTGGAAGACCTGAGGAAGCTGTGACGCGCGACAAGCAACGCCGCCTGGCGCGACTGGCCGCGCTGTATCTCAAAAATACAGAATCACCGCAGGCGCGCGTTTCATTCGCGGTGATTTCGGTACTGTGGCGCCCCGCCCGGGCGCCCGAGATTCGCATGATCGAAGATGCTTTTTCCTTAGAGGGGGGATTTTAAATGCAGTCGGCGCTGCTCAAAAGACTGCTGTGGCCGTTTGTGGAAGTGCGGCGCGGGGAGCGCATCAAGACCGGCCTGATGGCGCTTTATTTTTTTGGGGTCATTGCGCTGGTCTACATTCTCAAGCCGGTTCGTAACGCGCTGTTCCTGGATGAATTGGGCGCTTCCAATTTGCGCTACGTTTACATGGCCGAAGGGTTTTTCCTTTTCGGCATTGTCTGGACGTATGTGCGGCTTTCGCGCCGCATGTCCAAACGCCTTTTGCAATCTTCCGTCCTGATTTTTTTCATCGTCTGCCTGCTGCTCTTCTGGGTCTTTTTTAAAATTCACGTCCCGCTTCTTTCCGCGCTTTTTTATATTTGGGTCTCTTCGTTTTCCATCACGATGACCACGCAGTTCTGGACGCTGGCCAATGACCTTTACCACCCCGGCGAAGCCAAGCGGCTTTTCGGACTCATCATCAGCACCGGGAGTTTGGGCGGAATTACCGGCGGTTTTCTGGCCGGCCAGACGGGGCATTGGTTTAAGACCGAAACGCTGCTTTTAATCGCTGCAGGTGTGCTGCTCTTGTGCCTGATCATGCTGCAAGCTTTATGGAAAGCGATTCCGGCCACGATGGCGGCCGGTGAAGACCCCGGCAAAAAAGAAGAGGCTGCGACGGAGCCCAAATCGGGCCGCAAACTACTTTTGAGTTCCTCGTATCTCCTGTGGCTGGCCGGCCTCGTCATGATGGCCAAGATCGGCTCCACCGTGGTGGATAATCATTTCAGCCAGGCGGTGGAACTTTTTGTACACGGCAAGGAAGCGCGCACGGCTTTTTTCGGGCATTTTTCAGCGAGCTTAAATACGGTTTCATTTTTGATGCAGTTTTTACTGACGGGCTACGCCCTGCGGCAA
>JAHFHB010000049.1:0-3789 GCA_023247135.1 Candidatus Omnitrophota bacterium | reverse complement strand
GCCGTCGCTGTCGCTTTTGCCTGCGGGGCTCACGGCCTGCGCGCTCGCGAGCCTGATTCATCCGGCGCTGGGCATGGCGGTGGCGCTTAAAATCACTGACGGCGGTTTCAGCTATTCGGTTCAGCAGGCCGCCAAGGAAGTGCTCTACCTGCCGCTTTCCAGTGAAGCGCGGCATCGCGTAAAACCGATTATCGACATGCTTGGGTTCCGAGCCGCCAAAAGCCTGGGCGGGTTTTATATTTTTGCCGCCACCACCTTTTTTGGACTGCCGGCCGGGAAACTGGAATGGCTGGTGCTGGGGCTGATGCCTCTCTGGCTTTTGGGGGTTTGGCGTATCCGCACGGGCTACATCCGCATGCTCAAAAAGCAGGTGATGGGCGGCAGTGACGCGGCCTACGTGCCTGCCGCTACTGCCGACGCGCTTTCATTCATTTACCGTGAAAAAGATATCGAGCGGCTTAAACCGTTTCTGGAAGACCGTTCGGTTCAGGCGCGCAAACTGGCCGCCATGGCGTGTTTGATCTTACTGCGTCACGGCGGCCAATATGAACTGGCGCGCAGCGAAATGGAACGGCTCACGGGTGCGCAAACTGAGGAAAAGCCCGAAGGCGCGGCTCGCGATATCCGGGATATTGAAAACCAGATTTTGACCGCGCGCGGAGAAAGCTCCTCGCCGGATCCGGAACGCGCTAAAGACTGGACCCAAAGGCTTGAGAAAATTTTAAATGACGCCGGCCGGCCTTTTGACGAGCGTAAGCGCGCGATTGAATTGCTGGAACTGGCCGGCGGCAAAGAGGCCATTCGCCTGCTGCCCGGGGCTCTGGCCGCTTGCGGCGATCATGGACTGCGCCTCGTGATGGCTTCTGCCCTCAAACGTCTGCACCGCATTCACCCCGAGCAGGCGCTTGAGCGCGCCGTTCTCAAAGCGGAGATTTTGCGCGAAGGCGCCCTGGGGGTCAAACTGGCTGGCGCCGTGTTGTTGCACGAACAAAAACGCAATGCCGGAACAGCCGCCGATCCCTTAAATGTTTTTTTACGCGCGCTGAAGGATGAAAGCCTGGAACGCTTGTTTTTCATGCTCGAAGCGCTTTATCCGCAGGAGATCATGGATATTGTCCACGCCCGCATGGCGGGACGTGCGGCGCAAGACCCGGCCCGTATGCGCGCGGTCGAATTGTTGAGTCAGGTTTTGGAGCCCACAATTTTCAAAACGCTCCAGCTGGTTTTGGAAGACAGCGTGCCTCTGCCGGAGGATGCTGCGGCCTTAATCCGCGACTTAACAGGCTCAACGGATGCCTGGTTCCGCTTGGCGGGCTCGGTCCTTCAGCCGGAACCTCCCGCCGTTTAAAGAATAGCTTGTTCGGAAAGATGGAAATGGGTATTATTTCTCCCTCCAGCACATTGCGGAGACAGAGTCCTTCAGAGAAGGGATGCCCAGGCCGATAATCCGGAAAGTCCATAACCCAAGCCACAGCGACTCATTGCATGAATGATTCAAAAAATTATCTGAAAAAAATCACCTGGGCTTCAACCGCTTTTTTGGGGTTGTTTGCCGTGATTCTGAGCTCATCGGCTTTTGCGAGAGAGGTTTCTTACGACCGCTATGCTCCGGTTTACACCAAAACCCCGGCGGCGTCCACGGCCTTCCGAAAAGTCTCAACGGGACTCTTGACGTATCCACTGGAACCCCTGCGGGCCCTTGCCAACGAAACCCTGCTGACCCTCGAAAAGTACCACCTCAAAGACAAAGCCATGTGGGTTTATGACACACTCGGCGATAATGGCATCACGCCCAAAGCCGGCACGGTGGCGCCTTTTCAGGGGATCATGGGAGCCGATGTGGATTTCATTAAAATGGCGCGCCTGAAAACCGAAATGCCGGATGCGATTTTGCACGGGCATGTCGTCAATGTGCGCGATCTACTTTTCAGAACCGGCGCGCAGGCGGGGCTGGAACGCATCGGGGGCAGCGGTTTGTACGTGCATGCCGATTTTTCCTATGAGTACCGTCCGCAAGATTACTATTACGGCATCGGGCCGCACACCAGCCGTGGCGACGGCGGCGTATTCAGTTATGAAGAGACAGCCGTGGGCCCTGAAATCGGTTATCAGCTGACCGACGATCTGAAAGCGTATTACAGCATCCAATACCGCAACATCAATATCGGCGAAGGGCATCGCAGCGGGCGCTTGCAGGCCCGCGATTTTGGCCCGGCCGGCAGTCTCAGCGGGGGCTTCGGTGATAAACTGCTCTCGCAGGAGTTTGCACTGGCGCACGATACCCGAAATCATCAAGAACACTCCGATCGCGGCGGCCTGCGGCGGATTTCAATCGGTTACCATGAGGGGCTGGAAGATTCCCGCGCCCGTTATCTCAAGTATCAGGCGGAACTCAGCCGCTACCTCAGTCTTTGGTCGCCGCGCCGCGTGCTCGTCGCGCGCGCGTTCGCTGAACAAAACAGCGAGCTGGGCAGCGGTGAAATGCCTTTCCATCAAATGGCCAAGCTGGGGGGCTACGGCGATACGTATTATCAGAGCCAGACTCTGCGCGCCTACGGACCCAACCGTTTTTTTGATGATGCCAGCGTGCTTTTTAATCTGGAATACCGCTACAATATCTGGCAGTACCGCGATTTCCGGACCGATGCCGTGGCTTTTTTTGAAACCGGCCAGGTTTTTTCGCGGCCCGGCCAATTTCAGTTTGATGATTTCAGAGAGTCTTACGGCGGCGGCGTGCGTGTGTCGATTGCCTACGTGCCGGTGATGTCGATTGAAGCAGCCCATGGAGATGAAGGAACTAATTTTTATGTCAAAAGCGAAATGCCTTTTTAAGCGCGCCGGGTGCGCCGGATTTTTGGGCCTGATCGCGGCAGCGTTCTGCCTCGGGGCGGCGCCTGCCCAGTCTGCGGGGACAGAATTTAAGAAAAACGAAGCCGGCCTTTACAGCGATGTTTTCAACGACAACATTTACTATGAATTTGTTGATTACCTGAATGTTGAAAACTTGTACCGCAAGATCAGCGGGAAAAAAGCGCGGGCTCAGGACGTGAATGTTTATGACGAAGTGCCGGATTCTGTTTTTTTCACCAATCGCCATGCCCGCAAGCGGCTCACGGCTGAAGAGCTGGCGCGCGGCTATCGTGAAAACGACGGTCCGGATTTAAGCGCGGCTTTGACCGTGGTCAGCGGCAAGTCAGAAGGTATGCACCCCGGATTTTTTGTGCGCGACAAGCGCGGGGATTTGTACCTGATCAAATTTGATCCGGCCGACAATCTGGAATTGACCACCGCCGCGGAAATTATCGGCAGCCGCTTTTATTATGCCATGGGGTATCCGGCCACGCAGTCCGACATCATCACGGTGCTGCCGTCTAAATTCGTGGTTTCGCCTGACGCAAAATTTTATGACCACACGGGTTTCAAGCGGCCCCTGACGGCTGAAAAACTGGAAGAGCTTCTGCTTTTTATTCCCTACACGGATGACGGTAAACTGCGGGCCAGCGCGATCAAGATCCTCGGGGGTGATAACCGCGGGCCTTTTGGGTTCCGCGGGCACCGGGCCAACGATCCCAGCGACCCCATTCCGCACGAACATCGCCGTGAACTGCGCGCCATCTTGATTTTGGCGTCCTGGCTCAATAACTACGATGCGCGCCGCAGCAACACGATGGAAACGATCACGACCCAGGACGGGCAAAGCGTTTTTGAGCGCCATCAAATGGATTTCAACGCCTCACTCGGTGCAGGATTGCATGAGGCCAAGCCGCCCATGTTTGCTTATGAGCACCT
>JAHFHB010000329.1:1374-2737 GCA_023247135.1 Candidatus Omnitrophota bacterium | reverse complement strand
GGGATGTCCTTGCAGTGACAGACAAGCCCTCAGCGTTAGCAAGTGACTATGCTGCTTCCATCGACGCCGGCCTTCGCCCTGCGAGCACGCTGGCTTCGAATACGGCCGAGGCCCAAATGTGCAATCAAGGCAGTGGTCCGTATCAAGGATGAGGCATCGCGGTCATCCTTTACCGGGAGAATCAAACCATTGCTTCAGGCTGCCGATGGCGGAGTGCGCGCCGAAGCGCTGGTGGCTCTAGCGCAATTGGATCCAATCGCTGCCCGTGAAGTGATGCAGTTAAAAATAAATGAATTTGAAACTTTGCCGCGCCTTGAGCGGTGGGCGCTTATTACGGCAACGAGTCTGGTGGACACGGTCTTTATTGCGAAAGGAGAAAAGTCCGCTTTTGCAGCGTGGCTGAAAAATATTCTTCCGCAGCTGATCCAAGAGACCCATGGCTGGGGAGACTTTCACGGGAAGGTTCCAGCGCTTGCTCAATCAGCGATTTATGCACTAGCGGATATTGAGGCGGCGCTTATCCGGGCTAGCCGTCTGGGCGAAAACGCGGCGCTGATTGAGACTTACCGGCATGATTCGCAGCGCTGGCTGCAGCGTTGGGCGGACGCAGCGGGTGAGTTTCTTGAGAAAGTAGCGATAGAAACAAATCGAGATGAGGAGTTTCTGAAACAGAAAATCAATTCCAAAAATCAGAACATCGCCGTTTTCACCGTTGCAGAATTGGCCCAAAGAGCCAGCCATGACATTTTACAAAATCCAAATGTGGCTCAGCCGTTGTTTGATTTTTTTGAGAGCAAGCTTCGAGGGTTGCTTGTCCCGGAGGATGAAAAAACAGATCGGGATGGCCGTGCGATTGCTTTGGCTAAGGCCGCTGTGGCTGCGATCCGTGACATGAATCAAGCGCTGGTTCAAACCCGGAAAACACCAAAAACGGATGGACTCTACGAAGCGTTAAGGTCATCGTCTGTCTACAGCATCCGGGAAAGTGCCGCGCAGGCGCTCATGGCTGTTAGTGCGGATCTTGTCCAGCGGGGTTTACCCCCGCTTTCTCTGAAAGAAGCGCAGGAGCATTTCGCCTATCGCCAGCCATTTGCAGCCAAGGATTCATTGGATGCCTTGTTGAGTGCGTTCGTTGAGACCGGCGGATTTATTTACGACAACATGGGGCCGGAAGTCTCCGGGTTTTGGAAACAATATGAGATGCCTTTTGAGCGGGCCCCTTTGGAGGAGGCCTTAAAATTTCAAAGCGCGAAAGATTTTACGCGCGCACTGATCCAGGAAAGCGCCGCGCTGATGGAAAACGGGTTCAGCCTGTCTGACGGCAGAGCCAGACAGATTGTTTATCTGGGGCTGCGGCATCAGG
>JAHFHB010000329.1:0-1364 GCA_023247135.1 Candidatus Omnitrophota bacterium | reverse complement strand
AACCAAAGGCTGGACAGCATTCTCTGGCTGGAGAAAGATCATCGCGGATATTGGGCCCGAGTGTTTCAGAAGGGGAAAGCTTTAAAAGCTTTTGAAGTCAGCGCGGCAGGGCTGCGTGAATTGGATATCAGCCGCGTCCACTCAGAAAAACTGGACGGGCATCTTCAGGAACTCAAAACGATCAAGGCTGCGATTGACGATTTCTCGTGGCTGGAAAACAGATACCCGGGGCATAAAGCCCTGAATTTAAGAAATCTTTATTTTCTCCACAAGCGCGGGGAGGCGGAAAAACAAGGTTTGTATAAAAAAGAAATGGGACGCTTCCGGGTTGATTTCCCTGCCCCCGCAGAAATGCAAAGAGAGCTTCTGCAAAACAAAGAGAGCTACTACACGCTGACTTTCGCTCTTTTGGCAAGCCGTCTTTCGGAGAAAGCCCTGCATGCGCAGCATGTCCGCAGTTTGCGGGATCTTGTGATCAGCCAGATTTTGGACAATGGCACTTTTGCGGCCCAGCTGGAATCCCCGGTCATGGAAACCCGCCTTCAAATGTTCCGCGTGCTGTATGAAGATTCAATTAATCATTTGCCTGGAAATGCCGGGCTTAGTCTGGGGCAGGTGCCTGAAGTCGCGGCGGCTTTAAAAGAGCTCGCCGCGCCTTTTTATGCGGAAGCTGCCGAAACCCATTATGTGCTGGGCACCACGAAACACAGTTTTACTTTTGTCCCTGTCGGGTTTGAGGGGATTTTTCACGGCCGCGCCGGATTGGTGGACTGCTCTTTTGACATGGATAAAGGCCAGGCTTTTGTCAGAGCCCTGCATGAAGACGCGCAATATTATTTTATTTATAAGGCCAAAGAGCTCGCGGGTTATGTGGGCTTGACCTGGGGACAGGATGAGGCCGGACGCAAGATTCTTACGATCGACACGATCGAGTCGCCTCTTTTTGACGGCGAGGAAGCGCTCTTAAGCCTTTTGCGGCGCTTGTACGAGGAAGCGCGCAAGCAGGGCGGTGTGGGCATCGCGCTTCCCCGCGATCTGTATAATTTTTTCAATTTTGCCAATCAAGAAACCGTGGGTAATCTGAAAGTCTACCGCGAGGGGGAGCCCGTGTACATTCGGCCGGTGCATGAAAAATCCTGGGATATGCTCACACAGAAATTCGGCAGAACCGGCGCGGACCAATTTATTGGGCATAGTATGGATTCGCGGCAGTTCGTCCTGCTCAGAATGTCCGAAGACCAGCCGGCGGAGGAATTCAGTTATGAAAAAGGTAAAAAAATCGCACGCGATCTTTTTGACGGCATCGACTGGGCGCCGCAAAGAGCCGGAGAAATCCTCCGGCAGCTGGATACTTCGGCCGGATT
>JAHFHB010000328.1 GCA_023247135.1 Candidatus Omnitrophota bacterium | reverse complement strand
CTCGACGGCAGCCGACAATCAGACCGCCGTGACCGTGAAAGTGCTGCAAGGGGAACGCGAACTGGCCGGGGACAACCGCGTGCTGGGCGTTTTTAACCTTGAAGGCATTCCGGCCGCGCCGCGCGGGGCTCCGCAGGTCGAAGTCACTTTTGACATTGACGCTAACGGAATCGTACACGTTTCGGCGAAAGACCTGGGGACCGGCAAAGAACAGAAAATCCGGATTGAATCTTCTTCAGGGCTTTCCAAAGAGGAAGTCGACCGCCTGGTCAAGGAAGCACAGCAGCATGCGAATGAGGACCACAAAAAGCATGAGCTGATCACTGCCAAAAACCAGCTGGACTCCCTGGTTTATTCAACCGAAAAAAGTCTGGCTGAGCTTGGCGCCAAGGTTACGGCTGAGGAAAAATCAAAGATTGAGGACGCGCTCAAGACGGCGAAAGACGCTTTGAAAGCGAACGAACTTGCCAAGATTCAAGAGGCTGCGTCCAAGCTGGCAGCCGCCGCGCAGGGCTTGGCCCAAAAAGCGGCTGAAAGTGCCGGCGCTAAGCAGGGCGGCGCGGAAGAACCGGCCGCCGGCAAAAAAGAAGATGTGGTCGATGCAGATTATGAAGTGGTCGATGAGGAAGGCAAGGGGCCGGATAGTAAAAAGTAGCTCGCTCGCTAGGCCTTGATGGCCTAGTCTACGCAGCAGGGCCGGGGGGAAGAAATTCCTCCCGGCTTTTTTTATATTGATTTCACCGGCGCGTTAAGTATAGTGTTTTCAAGTCATTAGAGGCTTTTTATCACTTATCGAATACGGGAGGAAATGAATGGATGCGTCCATCCGGGAAATCAGTGCGAAAGTCAAAGACGAAAGCGGGTTACTTGCGGATCTTTTGCGTGAAGTCGGTAAAGTCATCGTGGGCCAGCAATACCTGGTCGAACGGCTGCTTATGGCGCTTCTGGCGGACGGGCATATTTTGATTGAAGGTGTGCCGGGGCTTGCAAAGACCATGTCCGTAAAAACTCTGGCGCGCAGCATCAATACCCCGTTCCAGCGGATTCAATTTACGCCGGATTTGCTTCCCGCCGACATCGTGGGGACGCTGGTTTACAATCCCAAAGACGGCCAGTTTACCATCAAGAAAGGCCCCATTTTCTCAAGCATCATTCTGGCGGATGAAATTAACCGTGCGCCTTCCAAAGTCCAAAGCGCCCTGCTCGAAGCCATGCAGGAGCGGCAGGTGACGATCGGTGAAAATACTTTTCCGCTGCCCAAACCTTTTCTCGTGCTCGCCACGCAGAATCCCATCGAACAGGAAGGCACCTATCCGCTGCCGGAAGCACAGGTGGACCGTTTCATGATGAAACTGGTGATTACGTATCCCACCAAAAAAGAAGAGCGCGAAATCCTTGAACGTATGTCCATCGGCCGTGAGATCTCGATTACTCCGGTGCTTCAGCCCCATAAAATTCTGCACCTGCGGGATGTCATGGACCAGATTTATGTCGACGATAAGCTCAAAGAGTATATTCTGGACATCGTATTCGCCACGCGCGATCCTGCCCAATACAAGCTGCAGGATCTCAAACCCCTGATTGCCTACGGGGCCTCGCCACGCGCCAGCATCATGCTCATCCGGGCTGCAAAGGCCCATGCCTTTTTGCGCGGCCGTGGCTATGTCACGCCGGATGACATTAAGCAGATCGGGCTGGACGTATTGCGCCACCGCGTGCTTGTGACCTATGAAGCCGAAGCGGAAGATTTAACGTCCGATGACCTGGTCAAGAAAATCTTTGACCAGGTTGAAGTTCCATGATCCCGAAGGAACTCCTCAAAAAAATCCGCCATATCGAAATCCACACCACCCGCCTGGTGAACGACCTTTTCGGGGGCGAGTACCTCTCTGTTTTCAAAGGGCAGGGCATGGAGTTTGCCGACGTCCGTGAGTATATTCCGGGCGATGACATCCGCACAATCGACTGGAACGTGACGGCCCGCTCGCAGCACCCATTTGTCAAAAAGTTCGTCGAGGAGCGCGAGATGACCGTTTTTTTTGCGGTCGACATGTCCGGCTCCCAGCAATTCGGATCCGCCGAAAAACTCAAAGCCGAAATTGCTGCGGAAATTACGGCGCTGCTTTCATTTGCCGCCGTCAAGAATCACGACAAGGTCGGTTTGATGATTTTTACAGACGGCGTTGAAAAATTCGTCCCCGTCAAAAAAGGCCGCATGCACGTGCTCCGCGTGATCCGCGAAATTCTGTATTACAAGCCCCGCCAAAAGGGCACGAATCTTGTTTCTGCGCTTGATTACTTAAACCGCGTCCTGCGCCGGACGGCGGTTGTTTTTTTGATTTCAGATTTTCTGGATCAAGGTTACGAAAAAGCGCTTAAAATCTTGAGCCGGCGCCATGATGTGATCGGTATCCATCTCGTGGACCGCCTTGAGAAAAGCCTGCCGAAGGCCGGGCTTTTGTGGCTCAGGGATCCCGAAACGGGCCTGCGCAAACTGATCGACTCTTCGAGCGGACACGTGCGCCGCTTTTATGAAAAAGCCATGAAAAACCGGCAGGAAGCGCTCGCGGCCATGTTTAAATCACTCAAAATTGACCGCATCGAAATTCCGACGGAGGGCGATTACGTGGATCCGATCATCCGGCTGTTCAAGGCTCGGGAAAGGCGCAGTTAAACCGTGAAACGCTTGCTTCAAAGATGGCTTGCGGGGGCGCTCCTTGGCGCAGGAATTTTTTTCGTCGCGGCGGCGCC
>JAHFHB010000048.1:2144-9960 GCA_023247135.1 Candidatus Omnitrophota bacterium | reverse complement strand
GCACGCGGATGTCGTATTCTTTCCCCGCTTCGCGGTACTGGGTGGACACCACGCCTTCAATGGCCGCTTTGCCGGTCAACGAAATATCCAGCGCGGAGATGCCGTAGAGCGCCGAGCGCCGCTTGTCGATATTCAAACGCGTTTCAGGCGAAGACTGGGCCATGTCATCCTGCACGTTGACGACACCCGGGATCTTCCTGAGATCGTTTTTAATGTTGCCGACCAGATCGCCCATTTGCTGAAAGTCGTAGCCCCGGACTTCAAGCGAGATCGGTTTGGAGCCGCCCTCGGCAAAAGCAAATTCGCTTTCCTGCAAGACAAAGTCCACTTCCCCGCCTTCCAGATTGAGCTGTTTGGACTGTTCGTTCAGATCGTGAACGACATCCGCCGACGGGCGCTTTCTTTCCTTTTCAAGCGTCACGAGAATGATGCCCTCCGAGGCTCTCAACGTATCCACCTGGACCTGGCCCTTGCCGGATTTTTCAGAGCCGATCGTGACCGCAACATCTTTGACTTCAGGGGTTTTCTTGATGATGTCTTCCAGGCGCCGGCAAACGCGGTCGGTCACTTCAAGGCGGGTGCTGAGCGGCATCTCCACACGCAAAATAAACTGTCCCTGATCGATTTTGGGCAGGACTTCTTTTTCAAGCAGGGGAAAAATCAGAAAAGAAAGCGAACAGAACGCAAAAACCGCCACCAGTACGAGGCCTGCGTTGCGCATCCGCGCCGGAATAGTCGTTGCCGATAAAATAAATTTATCCAAAAGTTTGGTCCAATGCCAAACGGGCTCCTCGCCCTCTTTCTCTTGTTTGACTTTCAGATACACCGAAAGCATAGGCACCAGCGTCAAGGGAACGATCGTTGAAATAATCTGCGAATGGATGATGGCCCAGGAAAGATCTTTGAACAATTGGCCGGGGATACCCGGTACAAACACAATCAAAGGCACGAAGACGGCGATCGTGGTGGCGTTGGAGGTGATCACCGGCCAGGTCACTTCGGCCGCCCCTTTGACTGCGGCATCGTAGGCGCTCTCCCCAAGCTGGCGGCGCCTGAAAATATTTTCAAGCACCACGATACTCGCATCCACAATCATGCCGGAAGCCAGCGCCAACCCGCCAAGCGACATGGTATTGAGCGTGATTCCAGTGATCGACAGAAGAAAAAATGTGGCCATGACGCTCACAGGCACCGAGAGCATAACCACGAGCGACGCGCCGATCGCCTTCAGGGAAAGCAGCAGCACGATAAAAGCCAGCACCGCGCCGCTCAAAGCGTCATTGGCCAAATCTTCCAGCGACTTGCGGATAAAAATGGAGTGATCGTAGATGATGCTGTAATTGAGTCCGCGGGTTTCCATGTCGGGCTTTAAAAGCGCCAGGGTTTTCTGCACACGGTCGATGACTTGAATCGTGTTTGCATTCGCCGCTTTCTGGATGGAAATGGCGATATTTTCCTTGCCGTTCAGGCGCGACACGCTGGTGCGCTCGGCAATGCCGTCAGTCACCGCAGCAATGTCGCGCACGAGCACAAGCCGCTTTTCAAGCATGTTCCGTTCCACTTCCTGGCGCAGGGCGTCAATGGTTTCACGCGGCCCTTTACTGCCGCGCTCCAGAAAGCTCGTATCTTCCTTGCGATTCGCCTTAATGGTGTCTGCACCCACCACGGCAAACTCAAGATCCTTGATGCTGCGGAACTCGCCCACCGTACGGATCAGGTACTCATACAGGCCCTTTTTGATGCTGCCGGCCGGATAAGAGATGTTGGCGTCTTCGATGGCTTTGACCACGTTGGTCAGCGACAAGTGATTGGCCTCAAGGCGGGCGGAATCTACGGCGACGAGGATTTCACGCTCCACGCTTCCTGAAATACTGGCAGAGGCGACGCCGTCGACTTTTTCGAGATTGTCTTTGAAAATTTTTTCCGCGTAAATTTTCAGCTGAATCGGCGTCAGGTTGGGCGCCGACACCGATAAAATCATGATCGGACGCGCCAGCGGATCGAACTTCAACACGACCGGGTCGTCGGATTCCTTGGGCAGACGCTCTTTGATCAAATCGATTTTTTCACGCACCGCCAGCGCCGCGAAATCGACGTCCTGCCCCCAGTTGAAGGAAACCGTGACCGTACTGCGGCCTTCGCGCGAAGTGGATTCAATGCGTTTCAGACCCGCCACGGACCCCACCGCTTCTTCGATGGTGCGCGAAATCAGCGTTTCGACTTCTTCAGGCGCGGCATTGGCATAATTGGTGATGATCGTGATTTGCGGAAAAGTAATCGGCGGGAAAAGTTCCTGCGGCAGGCGCGTAAACGAAATGACCCCCAGGAGCAGCATCCCCAGGGTGCACATCACTACGGTGACTTTTTTCTGGACTGAAAACTCGGCAAGACTCATAAATAAAACCAGCGTTTAGCGGCCAGCGTAAAGCGTGCGGGTCCATTGACAGGCCGCCGGCCGCTGCGCTTAAACCTCCGCCTCCTGAGTTTCAAGAAGCCGTATCTTCGCGCCGTCTTCGAGTTTTTCCAGACCCGAGATGGCGATCACCTCGCCCTCGGAAACACCTGCGTCCACCTGGCAGTAGTCCGGACGCTTGTAACCAATCGTCACAGGCCGTTTTTCAACCGTCTGCTTCTCGGTATTCACCACCCACACGAACTGCTCGCCCTCGGCGCCCTGAAGGGAGTCGGTCGGAACCACCAGCGTATTTTTCTTGCTGTAAAGCAGGACTCTCACGCGTGCAAACATGCCGGGCAGAAGCAGGCGTTCGGGATTTTCAATGCGCACCTTGGCCGTCGCCGTGCGGCTGGTTCCGGCCACGACCGGTGAGATATTTTCGATCACGCCCTCAAAACTTTTGTCGGGATAGGCGTCGACAAACACTTTGGTTTTCTGCCCCAGGGCAATTTTGTTCACGTCCCGCTCGACGACGCCGAATTCCGCGTACACGTACTCCGTCATGATGTGCGTCCCAAGCAGCGTGTTCTGCGTGATGGACTCCCCTTCTTCGACGTAAAGCTCGCCGATCATGCCGGCCGAGGGTGCGTACAGGTTGGATTTTTCAAGCAGGGCTTCCTGCGATTTCATTTCAAGTCGCGCCGCCTCAGCCTCGTATTTGGCGCTGTCGAGCTCAAGCTTAACCTTGCCCAGCGTCGTCTGCGGAATCGCTCCCATGGCGAAAAGTTTTTCGTGTTCATCCACTTTATCCTGGGCAATGTGGGCGTCGGTTTCTGATTTTTTCAGCGCAGCCTGGGCGCGCTTCAGCCGGAGCAGGATGTCGTCCTGCCTGAGTGACATCAGCAGGGCGCCTTCTTCGTAGCGCTCGCCTTCGCGGTAGTTGATCGAGCTGAGAACGCCGGGCACTTCAAAGCTGAGTTTAAATTCCAGAGCGCCCTTGATCGTGCCAAGCGCATTGAGCGAATCTTCAAAATTAAAGCGGCCCATCTTGAAACCTTTGACGGCAATGGCGGTTTCTTTTTTATCTTTTTGCTCGTCGACCATTTTTTTCAGGTCTTTTTTGGGCGCCGGCTTTTTATGAAAGACTTTGACCGCCGCAAACAGAATCAAAACGGCCAGGATTCCCATCACGATTTTGCGGCCATGCTTTTCCAGCAGACCCCGCAGCGGCGCAGGCAAAAAACCACCGAGGCGTGGAATCAGCTTACGTACGGGCGCCGGCACGCGCGCGCCCAGCAATTTGATGAAGGGCAGGATGGGGCCTGAGATTTTGGCTAAAAAGCCTTTGAGAGAAGCCAGTTTTTCAGCAGCTTTGAAATGCCCCGCCGCCCGGCGCAAAGCCGCGAGAACCTCAAGACCTTTTTTCTGGAGCCCGGCCAGGCGCTGCTTTAAAGCGTTTGTCTTGCCGGAATCCGGATCATGTTTCGGAGGCGCAAAATCATCAGAATTCATGATGCGAAAATCCTTTCCACCGGCATAAAATCCTGCCGCCCCACGGCCCGGTTCAGCTTGGCCTTGGCGGTGAAATAATCCGCAAGCGTTTTGTGAAGCTCAATCTTCTGCGTAATAAAATCCTGCTGAGCCTGCAAGTACTCCGAAATTTCAATTTCATTCTTGCCCAGGCGGTGCAGCGAAAGCTTCAATAGACGGTCGCGGTAATTCAAACGCTGAATACCGGAACGCAGCTGGATCGACGCTTTCTGGTATTCGTAGAAAGCCTCCTTGACGCTCTTGACCACTTCTTTTTCGGCGTCGTCAAGCGCAACAACTTGTTCGAGTTTCTGCACTTCGGCATCCTTGATGTTCACGAACACATCCAGCCCGTCGAGCAAGCCAAACTTGGCAGAGTTCCCCGTCGTTTGAGAGCCCGATCCCCCTTGAAACGTGGATACGGAAGGCGGCGTTTGTTCATTACTGAAAGTATACTCGGTTTTATTGCCGGCGACGTTCCACTTGAACTCCACCCCGATTTTATATTGAGTTTTCAGCACAGGGTGATTGCTGACATCGTTGAACGCTTCGCCGTTGCGCCCGTAGTCCACAATAAAGTCCACTTCGGGCAAAAAGTTGCCCCACTGGATTTTTTCTTCCAGTTTTGCCGCACGCAACCCGGCCGCGGCCGACTGAAGCTCCGGGCGATCGCGGTACGCCGCATCCACGAGCTCTTCCACGGCCGGCAGTTTCATATCCGCAATGGCGGGCGTTTTGTGCACAGCCTTGCGGGCAGCCTTGGCGGGGTTTTTGCCGCTGTCTTTCTCCTCGGGTTTAGCCTGAGCGGTCGGATTCAAAAAATCGCCGATGTCGTAAAGCGTCTTGATCTGCAGATTTTCCGAAAGATCAAGATCCAGAAATTTCTGCAGTTCCAGCCGCGCCAGCGCGAGATCCTGCTTGGCAGATTCATAATCGGATTCCATCTGGCCCCGCACCGACTCCACATTGAGATTTTCTATTTCCGAAATAAGCTGGGCATCCCATTTCTTTTTTGAAATCTCAACTTGCTTTGCCGTGTCATCCAAGAGCTGCTTGCGCTCCGCGACCGCCATCAACGCCCGCTGGTATTCAAAATAAGCCTGCGAAACATCGCGCACGAGGTCTGCCACGGTTTTGTCGCTGTCGCGAGCCGCCTGTTTGAGCGCCGCCTTGTGCTTGAGGATGGTGTTCCACAAAATTCCGCCGTGAAAGATGGGCTGGCTAAAATGCAGGATCGTGTTGCGGCGGTTGTAGCCGCTGCCGGAAAGCACGCCGTTTTGCCGGTTGACTTCCACCTGCGCGGTCGGCAGCAGGTTCCGCAGGGCCACAAGAATGCGGCGGTGCGCGAGTTCCATTTTCTCGTGTGCAACCCGGGCCGGAAGATAGGACTGAATGGCGCGCTGGATCATATCCTCGAGCGATTTGGGCCCGGAAGAAACGAAGGATTCCCGCTCCACCACATTTTTTTCGCCAACAGCGGCGCGAATGAAGGCCTTGTCCAGATACGGCATTTTTTCAATGCGCTGACTGCGCAGAACGGCCACCCGTTCCCGAATGGCCTCGCGCGTCAGCTCTTCCTGTCCCGCGATTTTCGGGACAGGTCCCACGGGTTTTGGAGCAGGTCCCACGGGTTTGGGAGCAGGCGCCGCAGGTTTGGAGGGCGCCGGCGTTTTGGCTGTGAGTGTTTTTACGGCCGCAAATATCAGCCTCGGGGAAAAAGCGCTCCCAAAACTGCCGCCGCCAAAAGAGCCCGTGTGATTTTTTTGTGCATCATAGGTCGAATCCTATTTGAAAGAATTAAAAAAATGACAACCAACGAAAGAGCCCAACTCGTAGGGTACAGGCATGCCTGTACCCTACAGCAAAAAACCTATGAAAACTACTCAGAGTATATCGTCCTTCAAAGAGCGCAACTTAAGAAGTCATATCCACTTACAAAAACGAAGGCGCCGTTACAAGCAGCAGGGTGGATTCCTTTTGAAGCGCGTTCATCAGCGAATACGGCAGGGCCCCGTTAAAAAAAATGTTTTCGCCCTCTTTAAGGCTGAGTTTGCGATCGCCCACCTGCACGTCGAACCGGCCCAGAAGCACTGCAAAAAAGAGCGGGTAGGCATGCGCCAGCAGGGTTTGATCCATTTTTTTTCTGGCGCTCAAGGATATTTTCCCATAGAAAAACGGCCTGAGCCGCGGCGTGAACGAGACTAGCCGCACTCCCGCAGACGGAAATTCCATTTGAAAGGCGCCCTTCTGGGTTCCGACGCTGACCGCGTCGTCGCGTTTCATCTCCAGCGACGTGAAAAGGTCGCCCAGAGAAACATTCAGGCCATGCGAAAGGGCAAATAGCGTTGCGATGGAGGGGTTGCGCACGCGGTTTTTTTCAATGGCGCAGAGCAGGCGCGGGTCCAGCCCGCCGCTTTGACGGCAAACTTCGACCGCGCTCAGTCCTTTGGAGTCGCGGATGGCGCGGACAAGCGGCCCGAGCTGGGGCAGTTCCGCCGGCCGTGTCTTGGGGCGCGGGCCTGCGTTTTCAGTTTTTTTTCTGGCTCGCGGCATGCGAATCCTCTGCCTGTAGAAAATAATCCCTTGCGGCTGGATAACCTGCGGGTACTATACCAGATTTTTTTGGTTTATTCGGACAATTTAAAATGCCCCAGCTCAAACCGGAGGTTGTCTTTTTCACTACGCATAAACCACTGCCATTTGGATTCCGTCCGGTCGCGGTCCACATCATGCAGGCTGAAGGAAAGATCGAGCGCCGCCCCCGCGGCAGGCCGCAGCCCCAGGTAGCTCCAGCGCACGGCCGCTTCTATAAGGTAGCCGCCCTTGTAGACGCTGCTACGGGCCCTCACATCCCCTGTTTCACTGGGATCAAGCCCCTGCTGGAACCAGGACCAAACCCGGACAGCTCCCGCATTCGCCGCATCGGGGCTGAAACCGATTTGAAAATCCGCGGCGTCTTTCCAGCGCAGTCCGTCGCCCGCAGGATCCACGTAAAGCTCCACCACATCGTCCATCCAGATATGCTTGCCCACCCGGCGTAAAACGATGTCCTGATCGGTCACGCGCACGGCGAAATAAAGCGCGTTTTCATCCCAGGCGATACGGATTTCAGTGTCGAGATCAGCCGGCTCGGCCTCCTGCCCGGATTCGAAAAGGCCGTCGCCGGTTTTGATCACCGGCACGCTGCCGGGCCAGTCACGCAGGTACCCATCGACCGTGATCCCGCCGGAAAGGTGCGGCGCTTTGTATTCCGGCGGCGCGGGCCAGGGCAATTCCAGCGTGCCAGGTTTAAAACCGGCATGCCGCAAGCCATCCGCCAAAAAAGGATTTTGCGCGAGAGTTTTCCAGAGAAGCCCGCTGCGATAATTTTCGATCGCCAGAATCAGCGCGCCCTGATCAATGCCGATGACCTGATCGGAAAACCAGTTTTGATCCAGATTCAACGCATCCGAAAATCCGTAGCGGCCCCACAAATGCTCGTGTTCTTTTTCATAATAATGCCGCAGACAGGCGATGGAAGCTTCCGGCGTAAACATGATGGAACTGCCGCAGCCCGTCGGCGCCAAAGTGCCGTCGTGCTGAGCCCAGCCGGGCGGCGCGCCGTAGGCCTTGTAGCCGTAAGGCCCGTCGCTGGCCGTGAGGCCCCAGGCATCCGGACCGTACGTCGGAAAATTTTTGGCCTGGTCCAGCGCAAAAGCCCGCTGAATTTTTGACGCATTCACCGAATTTTGAAAGTAGTCGGCAAAGCCGTCATTTTTATTGCGGAAATCGATCCAAAGGTGCGGGTACTGATGCGTAAAAAGCGGCGGCATTTGAATCATGTGAATGTCATGGTAACTGCCTGCCGGACGGCGCAGGCTTTTCCAGCTTTTGGGATCGATAGGATGCGTC
>JAHFHB010000048.1:0-2134 GCA_023247135.1 Candidatus Omnitrophota bacterium | reverse complement strand
AACCCAACGCCAGGATGTAAAGCAGCAGGGATTCGTCGAAATGGTCCCAGCGGTATTTTGAGAAACCCTGTTCCGGCGACCAGGCCAGCGCAAAATGTTCGCCGCCGTTCAGCATCCACGGAAAATCAATGCGTTCATAAATCTTTACCGCAAGACTGCGCAGATCCGGGTCGTCGAAATAGTCGGCGATAAAAAGCGCGCCCGCCAGAAAAAGCGCGGTATCAATCGGAGAGAGCTCGGAGTTTTTCGAACGCTCCCCGGTTTCCTTATTCAAAAAATGATAAAAAAACCCGTGCTCCACAGGCGCATTTTCCAGAAAAAAAAGCAGGGTGCGGCGCGCAAGTTCGCGGGCATAGGCCGGCTCGACCCAGCCGTGTTTTTCCGCCACGCCGAGAGCCGACAAACCGAATCCCGTGGCGGCAATACTGGCCGGCGCGCTGACCATGCCCTGGCTGAGATTGGAAGCGCGATCAGGCACCAGCCCGGTGCGGCGGCTGGTTTCGCGCGCAAAGAATTGATAAGATTGCTTTTGGATCAGATCGAGCAGCTGTTCGTCGCTCTGCGGAGTACTTTCAGCACCAAGCGGTGGCTGCAGGCACAAACAAAGTGCCAGCAGCACAAAAAAGAAACGCTTCATTGAGCTCCCCAAAAATAAACCATCTTTTTCAGCAGGGTCAGCAGCTCGGGCAGGGCGCTTTGGCGCGAGGCTTTTTCGACAATCGACGGGCGGCCGATGGCGTGCAGGGCTTCAATCTCATGGCCTGAAACCGCGTCAAAAAAAACAATCACCGGCAGATCGAGTTTGCGCGCCTGGATTTCACGGTAAACTTCAATGCCATCCTTGACGGGCATTTTAACATCGAGCACGACGATATGCGGCCGCTGGTGCTTGAGAAATTTAAGCGCCTCTTCACCGTTTTGGACATACGTGACTTTGAAAGCCGGCGCGCTGCGGTAAGCTAAAAAATCCTGCACCATGGCACCGATCTCCGTTTCATCGTCGGCCACAAGCACGTCAATGGGATCCGGCAAAGGCAGCGTGCGGACCATTTCGCGTTCCAGCTCCTCCAGGGAAATGCCCTTCGGAAAAAAATGATCGCAGAATGCCGCATCGGCGCCCGCAGGCTGGCCCAGCGCATAAACCCGGAGCGCGGGCTGAAGTTCGCGCAACGAGTGAAGTTTTTGCACAAACGCTTTGGAAGCCAGTTTGGGTTCAACCAGAACGAGGTCGCAGCCGGAATCCAGTTGATGAGCAGCGTCCAGCGGATTGTCGGCCGTCAAAATCCGGACAGGCATTTCTTCAAAGCAATCCTGAAAAAGTCCGGGCCACTCGCTTGAGGGTTCGACGGCAAGCAAAACGCGTTTGGATGACATACAAAACCTCTCTCAGGTTTTGTCATTCCCGCAATGTTTTAGCGGGAATCCATCTTTCGGGGAGGGATGGATCCCCGCTTTCGCGGGGATGACGCGGAAGAAAAACACAGGATACCTTAAATGGCTCCAAAGCTTGAGCGGAATTATCGGCAAAAACAAAGAGGGCGTTGAGCGCTTAAGCGGAAGCCTCGACCGCGCTCAAATGGGCAAAGCGTTCCAGCAGTGCCGCAAGACCGGGGACCTGCCCCGAAAGCCGGTTCAGATCCAGGGCCGTGAGCGCCTGGTAATCCGGAATGAGCCGGCGCAGGAGAGCCGCATCGGCTTCGCCCAGCCCCAGACCTTTTAAAACATCGCCGCGAATCAACGCCCCAATACGCAGAGGGTCTTTCAGCAGAACCGGCGCGGTTTTGGGCAATGATTTATTGAGTTCGGCAACAAGTTTTGTCATGGCCGCCGCACGCTCGTCATTTTCGGGCAGCACCACGATAAACCGGGCGCGGCCAGGTTCCTGTTTTTGCAATGCGGCAATCACCGGCGCCAATTTCTGTAAAAGTTCGGGGCCGATTAGAAAGGTACGCGCCTCGCCATTGGCCGGCAGATCAAAAAAGGATTCCAGAATAAAACGGTTGTCTTCGGAAGCCGAAAAAAGTTTTTGTGTTTCGCTAAGCACTTGCGCCGTCTGTTTTGCATAAGCCTCGGATTTTGAAACAGCGGGCACCGTCAAGAATGGCGCGGCCTGCGCGGCAAACAACGGGTCGTT
>JAHFHB010000327.1:2235-2758 GCA_023247135.1 Candidatus Omnitrophota bacterium | reverse complement strand
ATGGGGCGGCACGCGAGCTGGATCGCGCTTGAAGCGGGTATTGCCGGCGGTGCGGATATGATCCTTATTCCGGAAGTGCCCGTCGACATGGGGTGGGTCTGCGACATGATTACCAAACGCCACAAGCGCGGCCGCACTTTCAGTATCGTGGCGATCGCCGAAGGCGCCAAACTTTCGGATAAAGACGTGATTGCCGATCAAAAGCTCGACCAGTTTGGCCACGTGCGCCTCGGCGGCGTCGGACAGAACGTAGCTGAAATTATCGAAAAGCGTACCGGGTTTGAGACCCGCGTGACCGTGCTTGGACACATTCAGCGCGGCGGTACGCCGACCGCGTTTGACCGGGTCCTTGGAACGCGTTTTGGCGTGAAAGCGATCGAGCTGATTAAACAGGGGAAATTTGGTTTCATGGCCAGTCTCCAGGGCCGGAATATCGATGCGGTGCCGCTGAGTGCCGGGGTGGGTGAATTAAAACTTGTGCCGCCCGCGTACTACGAACTTGCAAAAAAATTCTTTGGCTAAA
>JAHFHB010000327.1:0-2212 GCA_023247135.1 Candidatus Omnitrophota bacterium | reverse complement strand
TTCACCGCGGCTCAGGTCGAACTTCTGGCCCAGATTGCCCGCGAATTCAACAAGTGCCTCAAATCCGGCGGAAAAATCCTGTTTTGCGGGAACGGGGGCAGCGCGGCAGATTCTCAGCACATTGCCGCCGAGTTTGTGGGGCGTTTCAAGATCAATCGCCGCGGGCTTCCGGCCATTGCGCTGACCACGGACACTTCCATCCTCACCGCAGTCGCCAATGATTATGATTTCGAGCGTATTTTTTCGCGGCAGGTTGAAGCGCTAGGCCGTGCCGGCGATATTTTAATCGCAATTTCCACGAGCGGCGGTTCGCCCAATGTTCTTGCGGCCGTGAAACAGGCCAAAGAAATGAGCCTTCAGGTCATTGGGTTTACCGGTGCAAAGCTGGGCGAACTTTCTAAAATTTCTGATCTTTGTTTTGTGGCTGCCCATACGGAAACTTCGCAGGTTCAGGAAATGCACATGGCGGCGCTGCACGCCATTTCTGAAGTCGTCGAAAATACCTTTTTTGGCGCCTGAACTTATGAGCCACGCGCTGAAATTTATTCCGGCACGGCAAGCAGTTCTTGCGGCCCGCCGGCTCAAGAAGTCCGGCCGGCGCATCGTATTTACCAACGGTACTTTCGATATCCTGCACCGCGGACACGTCGAATATCTACAAAAAGCCCGCAAGTTCGGTGATGCTCTTTTTGTGGGACTCAATACGGACCGCTCGGTGCGAAGCTATAAAACACCGGATCGGCCGATTAATTCTCAGAAAGACCGGGGCATCGTTCTCGCAGCACTGGCCTGTGTGGGCTATGTTATTTTGTTTGATACCCCGACGCCGCTGCCGCTCATCAGGCTTTTGCGCCCGGAGGTACTGGTGAAGGGTGCGGATTGGAAAAAAAATGAAATCGCTGGCGCCCGGGACGTCGAATCCTGGGGGGGCAAAGTCCGGCTTGTGCGGCTGACGAAGGGCCGGTCCACGACCCATGTCATTGAAAAAATCCGGGGCGGCCGTGAAAAAAAATGAGCGCATTCTCTGCCGGATCATTGACGCCAATTATAACCGGTCGAAAGAAGCCCTGCGTGTGTTGGAAGACCTGATTCGTTTTTCAAACGGCGCGGTGCGGCTGAGTACAGGGTTGAAGCGCGCGCGGCATCATTTAACGACGGCGCTTCTGAGTCTGCCGGTGAGCTATCGGCAAATCGTGGCGTGCCGCGACACCCAGAGCGATTCCGGAAAGAAAAGTCTGATTCGCGATAAGAAAAAAGTGAGTCTGGCGGATTTACTGGCGGCGAATCTTCAGAGATCTCAGGAAGCGCTGCGGGTTCTTGAGGAATGTTCCAAAGTGATCAATGCGCCGGCCGCAAGAAAATTCCAGAAGCTGAGGTTTGATCTTTATGAGCTTGAAAAAAACTGCCTTGCAAAATTTTAATCTGTACGCCGTTACCGATCTAGAGACGCTCGGAGAGGATTTTGCCGAAAGCGTGCTTGCGGCGTACCAGGGCGGCGTGGACATCATCCAACTGCGCTCCAAACAACTGAGCGACCGGGAGTTGATCGAAGCCGGACAGGTTTTGCGAATCTGTGCGGATCGTCTCGGAAAACTTTTTTTCGTGAATGACCGTCTGGATATTGCGCTTGCGGTGATGGCCGACGGGCTTCATCTCGGGCAGGAAGACATGCCTTTGGCGATTGCGCGCCGTATCGCGGAACGTGCAGGGCATCCGCTTCTGCTCGGTAAATCGACGCATAGCCTTGAACAGGCGCTGGCGGCAGAGCGCGAGGGGGCCGACTACATCGGAGTCGGTCCCGTTTTTTCCACGCCGACCAAACCCGGCCGTCCGGCGGTCGGGCTGGATCTGGTTCGGCGAGTCTCCCAGGCCGTCAAAATACCGTTTGTTGCGATCGGGGGCATTGATCAAAGCAACGCCGGCGAAGTGCTTCAGGCCGGAGCGTCGCGCATTGCCTGTGTTCGTGCCATTTTTAATGGAAAGGATGTTTACAATGCCGCAAAGCAGCTCCGCGAAAAACTCCGAGACCCAAAAAACAGCTATGTCTCAAGCCGCTAATCCGCTTGCCGTCATTGGGACGGTCGCCATTGATGAGATCAAAACTCCGTTTGGCCACCGGGACAGGGTTTTCGGCGGTTCCGCGGCCTATTTTTCCTACGCGGCCAGTTTTTTCACGCCCGTTTCACTTGTGGCGGTTGTGGGCGAGGATTTC
>JAHFHB010000047.1 GCA_023247135.1 Candidatus Omnitrophota bacterium | reverse complement strand
TTCACTGCTTCATGATGTCGAGGGTGGCGAGGATTTTCTCCAGCCGATCGAAGTCAAATCAAGAGCGAAGGGGCATCCCGGAAAAATTATTTTGGACCAGAAACCGCCGACAGGGATCCTGGCACAGCAAATGCAATTTCTGGAAAAGGCTGCGGAGCGCCTGCTTCAGGAGTCCCATACTGATGCGACAGGTACGGCCGCGGCCCAAAGAGAACAAGTCAAGATGGCGCACCTGCTGATGCACCCGCGTGCAACGGTCGTTTCCCAAGAACTCGCCGCCGAACTTTCCCACTGGCTTGCCGAACGCTTTGCCAGATCCGAAATGCGGAATGCAAAGCCATCATTGCTAAACAGTGAAGACTTGCTCAATCTGGGTTTGATTGAAAGCCGGCGCGACGAGATCAACCGCAGTCAATATTCGTGGAATCTGGATTCCGCGTTCTCGCATTTTTCAGGGGCCGCGAAACCCATTTTTGAGCGGCTGACAAAACGGATTAAAACCCCTATGACGGATGCCCGAAAAATCCGTGCCGAGCAAGCGGCCATTGAGGATTTTATTCGAGATATGCAGCGTACCTATGAGGGGGAGGCGCTTGAAAAAATAAACCGGATTGTGGATCTCATTAATGCGTTCGAATCGGAACGTCAAAATTTTTACGAACGTCTGCACATTTTGCGTATGCAGAAGGACAAATCTTATCGCCAAAAACAAAGTCATGAGTTGCAGGAGCTTTTTATGCGCTACCGGGATTATAAACCGTCGTATCCTCGATCCACAAAAGTGTTGATGGCGCTAGGCCGCATGCTGGTTATTTTGCATGAGCTGGATGCGCTTTTACCTGTGGATGCAGAATCAAAACGCTTGCAAAGCTGGAAAAGAAAAATTGCCGAGACTTTAAAACAGCCCGACATGGCCTGGCTGATTCAGCGAGCGGCTTTCCTGAACCTTGTCTCACACAACCAAAACCCTTACTTTTTTGCCCGTTCAGGGTATTTAAAAAAGAACACGCCGCCTGAGCTGGCACAGCAGGTAGAAAAGCTGGACGGCCTGGAAGGAGATGACTATGGCGTTGGCGGAAGGCTGAGGGGCGCCCCTACCCGCAAGGATACGCGAGACAGTTTCTGGCGTATGCGTGCCAACGGCAGTTTGAAAAAAGAGGTGCTGCCTGCGCGTAAAGAATTTAAAGAAATTGTGAAGCGCTTTGGCGATATCTGGCAGGTCTATGAAGAAAGCTCAGGCAAGGTTTTTGTGCGCGATGCCAGCCGGCGGCGCCGGGATGATCAGGGCCGTGGGCTGCGGGTACAGCACCCGCAAGTCCGCCAGCTTCCGCGTACATTAATGGAAGGTCCTTTGGCAGGTTTGGGCTACGACGCACGCGTGGCATTGATGCTGCTTGAAGACCAGGACAAGTTTGCCGCCATCGACGTGCCGCAGTCGCACATTGAGCTCGATGCCTACATTCATCCATTACTGCGTGCGGCAAAACAAGTAGCCTTCATGGGGGGTGGGGGGTGGGTGGATGCTCTGGCTGCCTATCTTGGCGAGCCTTCGACGGAGCCCCAGGAAAAGAAACTGATTGAACCCCTTGAGATTTTATTAAATTCTAAAGACTCGGCGCTTTTACTCAGTGGACCGAATATGGGCGGCAAAACCACCACGGCGCGTGCGGTGGGACTGGCCGTGCTGATGACTCAGATGGGCATGCCGCTGCCCGCCGCGCTGCCCAAAGTGGGTGTTTTTAAACATATCTACACGCTTTTCCCAAAACCGGAACAGCTTCAGCCCGGTTACGGTTATTTTGTTTATCAGGTTCGTGAATTAACGGCCTTGATTGAAAAGGCCAAGCCGGGCGATCTTGTGATTCTGGACGAAGTGCCTGTTGGCACCGATTACGAAGAGCTGGTGGCGGTGGCCAGCGTGCTGCTTGAAGATTTAATTAAAACGGGCGCTACGGTGGTGGTGACGGGCCACTTGAAAAAAGCGTTTGAGATTATCGCGCAGAAAACCGGCCAGCATCCGATGATGCAGACGGTGCGCGAAACAGCAGACGGTGTCGAGCCGGATTACCATCTCGTGCCGGGCATTGCCAAAAGCAGTCATGCGATTGCGCTCTTGAAAAAGGCGGGTTACCCCGAAGCCATGACTCGCTTGGCGGAGCTTTACTATGAAATTGTGACGAAACAGGCACAAGCCAATTCGGCAGTGGCTGCTGAAATCAAAGAGGGGTTGGGCCAGACTGATTTTGCCAAGAGCGCCGCTCCAGCGGGAGTATTGACACAGTCTTTGCGCCCAGGTTCTTTCGGAGCGGACCCAGCCGAGAGTGATCCGCTGGCACAATCGGTGAAGGCTGTTGTGGAAAAAACATACCCGCTGGACTTTTTCGTATTCCCCACCGGGGGGCTGATGGGCCGTGAAGCTCACCGGCAGCTGGTTCAAAAAATTCAAAAATCTTTAGGCGCGATGTTTGATATCAGCAGCACAGATGCGCCTTTGCTTGTGGCGACACTTGCGGGTGTTAGGGTGGATACCGTTTCGCAGCTTGGTAAAACGTCTGCCTGGAACACCAAAGATTCCAAAGAGTTCTCTGAAATGACCGAAGCCATGCTGGGTCTTGGCGCAGGCCAGCTGCGTATGATTTTTCAAGCGCTTTCAGGTGTGGCTTACGCTGTTGGGGCTGACAGACGAATGGGATGGCAGCAGGACCCGGAGGACGTTTTGCAAAACGGTTTCACCCAGCTAAGACGGCTTGGAGAAATGTTAGCGAATATTGACGAATTATTGAAATCTTTATCAGGGCAGGCTGGATTTAAAACTATTCTTGAAAATGTTCAGGGTTTAAGAACACGGATCGCAGAACTGAATGAACAATTTTTTGCAAGCAAAGCCAGCACTGGCAGTGAGATTCCCGACTTGGTGCAACAGAAAGCCGAAGAATGGCGTTCTGTCTGGCAGCAACTGGGTACGGAGGTTCAGGCCGCACTCTTGCCCGTGGATCTTTATCAGGGAGTGGCGCAAGGCGTTTTAAAGTGGAATCTTCAAAAGCCGGTTTCGTCGGACAAAGAGCATGTTCTCAGTTTGAAAGAGAGCCGGCCTTTCTTCCCGGCTCGCTGGACGGACTCTCCTTTTGTGGATCAGCCCGTGCCGCAAACTTTTGCGATCAATCCCGAGAAACCGCTCATGGTCCTGACCGGCGCTAACTCCAGCGGTAAATCAGTGTTGATGTTCAACGTCCTGATGAATGCGCTCTTTGCCGCCAACGGGGTTTACACCTCAGGCCAATTCGAAGCCAGCCGCTTTGATGCGGTCTATGGATTTTTTGGCGGGTCTGACAATGTGCAGCGCGGCGAAAGTTACTTTTTAAACATCCTCAAACAGTACGCACAAATCCTGAGCAAAGCCACAGATAAGAGCCTGGTCATTCTGGATGAACTGCATGGTACGGACTATTTTGAACTTGCCGCGATTCAGCTCGCGGTGCTGCATGTGCTGCGTTTGCGCGGCACGACGGTGATTTTTAACACGCATGTGCGCGATGGTTTGAAAGAACTGGACGCACGCCTTGGCCTTGATTTCTGGAAAACGGATGTCGTCTTTGACGCGGCAAAGTCGGATGTTCAGCCGCATTTCACGGTTTCGCGCGATCCCAATTTGTCTGCGCAAAGCCACGGTATTCCCGTGGCTAAACCATGGGTGACCTCGGATCAGTATGCGCGCATTGTCGCCGTTTATGAAAGTATTCGCACGCATGATGCACGCAGCGAGATGCGAACTCAGGAAGAAATACAGATTCCAAAAACGCCGCAAACCGTGGTGCGGACATTGGGCGCTGAAGAAAACGTGGAAGCGGTACTGCAGTCGATCCAGTGGCCTGCCGAAGGGGAGCTGGTTTTGCGAGTGGTGCCGGCGACACTGAAGCAACGCCAGGATTTGGCCGCGTTTGATTTCTCACCGCTGTTGCCGTCTGGGGAATGGCAGACAAAGCTTGTGAAATTTCTGACTGAAGGCAAGGCGGCCATCAGTGTAGATTCAGGTGACACAGGTTTGACGGTGACTCTCAAAGCACCGTGGGCCCTGGAGGATGGGACTGAGATTCAAGTTCTCCATTTAATTTTTAAAAATGGCAAACGCTTTTTTACCATGCCCACAGGTTTTAAGGATTTTATTTTGAACCCCAGCCTGAGGAGTGATTCTGGTAAAAGACAGTCTTTTCTCACGGGGCTCGATCAAGTGGAATGGATTGAGGAACCCTTGGGGTTGGCGAATGCGCCGACACTCGAAACCGTGGCGGGGCTTTTTCCGGCTTGGCCCAAAGACCGGCTTATGACTGAGCAGGCCTTGGCGGAACGACGGGCAGCGATTAAAGCCGCTGAAAATCGGATACGCGTTCAGAAAGAACAGGAACTTCGCCGGGATGAAGCTCGCCAACGCCGCGAACAGGAAGCTGTTGAGGAAGAAAAGAGGCTCGACCCTCTGCCTGAATTGACGGATCTTGAGCGGCAGATCCCTTGGGAATCCAAACCGCTTAAGTATTGGGGCGAGTTTGTCAGGCCTGTCGCGCCGGGTGTTTTTAGCACGCCGCATGCGCTCATTGCGGCATTCATTCAAATGAATGCGAATAGCGCATCTTTGGATAGCAGCCGCAAGACATCCAAATATTCTTATGCAGATTTTCTGAAGGCGCTGCGCAGCCAGAAAGAGCCGGCGGCGCAGGAGATCCTGGCGTGGCTTGAACAGCCGGAAAACGCGGAGAAGGCCTGGGAAGAATTCTCCGGGCTTTTTATCGGGGGGCAGCATAACACGCTTATTCCGCGCGAGGCCTTTTTCAAAGACGCACAGGCGGATTTCCGTTTATTGGCGACGGCAGCGCTCAATCAAATGGCTCCGGAGTTTGCCGATGGTGAAAGGCTTGTTGTTTTAATACAGCGGGATTTTTTACGGGGACAGAGCCCCCCGGCTTTTGAAGCGATTTGGCGGTATATCCGCGAGCATGACGAGGGCACGATTCTTTTTTGGCTTCCGGTTTTATTTTCGGATGAACTGAAAGCGGCAGACTTGCGCCTTGTGGAATCCTTTTTTAGGCAGGCGGGGCTCCCCAACGTTAAAAAAAGAAACATGCACCTGGGAGATCTGGCGGCATCTCTTGAAAAAGATCCTGCGACTGCTGCGAACTTCCAAAGTTATCTGGAGACGATTAAAGCGGCGCCTTCTGATCTGACGATGGAAGGCTTTGCCCTGAACATTCTCTTTGATTCTTTCCGTCCCCGCGTTTTGCGCCGTATGGAACTACTTAGGCAGCGGCTTTTTGAAATCCAGGGTTTGAAAGATCGGGATCAAAGAGAGTATCTGCATGATTATCGCCGTGTTCTGACCCGCAGCCGCCGTTTGGCTGACTACTGGAATGACCTGCGTGCGAATAAGACTCGCTCAGAAGTGCGTATCCCTCTTGAAAGGGATACGACACGCCTGTCCTTGCCTCCGGCAAGGGCGGAGATGCGCACTGCGAAAAATGAAGTTGTTGAACCGGAAACGATTCAAGTTCCGAAAACGCCGCAGATTGTGACTCGTAAATTGGGCGCTGAAGAAAACGTGGAAGCGGCACTGCAATCGGTTCAATGGCTAGCGGAAGGCGAAGCGGTTCTGCGAATGATACCGGCGACGCTCAAACAGCGCCAGGATTTGGCCGCGTTTGATTTCTCACCGCTGTTGCCGTCTGGGGAATGGCAGACAAAGCTTGTGAAATTTCTAATTGAAGACAAGGCAGCCATCAGCGTGGATTCGGGAGAAACTGCATTGACGGTGGCCTTCGAAAATCCAGTGGAGTTCGAGAACGGGGTTAAACTCATGGGGCTTCATCTGGTTTTTCAAAATGGCAAACGTTTTTCGGCCATGCCGATTGGTTTTAAGGATTTTGTTTTAAACTCCCGTTTACGCACTGACTCCGGCAAAAGACAGTCTTTTCTCACGGGGCTTTCTCAGATGGTGCTGGCCGACGAACCTCTGGGATTGGCGGATGCTGCCACGCTTGAAACCGTGGCGGGGCTTTTTCCGGCCTGGCCCAAAGACCGGCTTATGGCTGAGCGGGCCTTGGCGGAAAGGCAGGCGGCGATTCGAACGGCTGAAAATCAGCTTCAGGCTCAAAAGGAGCGGAGGCTTCGCGAAGCTGACGCGCTGCAGCGCCAGGATCAACTGGATGCCGCGGAAGAGCAAACGCTCGACCCGCTGCCTGAATTAACACAAGAAGAGCTGCGGATCCCATGGGAGCGAGAGCCGCTTCAGTACTGGAGCAAATTTTTAACCCCCATTACCGCGGATCTTTACGCTGCACCACGGGCATTGATTCGAGCGTTTATTCGAATGAATGCGAATAAAGCCATTTTTGATGGCCGCCTCGGTGTGCCCGGACATTCTTATGAGGATTTTCTGGAAGCACTGCGCACCCAAAAAGATCCGGCGACCGATGAAATCCTGACATGGATCTCACAGGCAGAAAACGGCATCAAGGCGTGGGAGGAATTTTCGGGGCTTTTCGTCAAAGGCCGGCACAGCACACTGATTCCCAAAGACGGCTTTCTTGAAAATGCGCAAGCTGATTTATATCGCTTAACGATCGCGGCTTTCAATCAGATTGTGCCGGAGATGTCTGCGGGACAAAAAGCGGCGGTGTTGAGAGAACGCAATGTGCTTGAGGAACACAACTCCCGGGTTTTTGACATCATTTTTAAACACATTAAGCAGCATGATGCCGGGACGATTTTATTCTGGGTCCCGGTTCTTTTTTCCGACGGTTTTAGAGTCGCGGAATGGCGCGCTCTTGAAAATTTCTTGCGCCAGGCGCTTGTTCCGGATCTGACGAACGGAAGAATTCGATTGAGAGATATTGCGCAAACTTCCTCTAGCCAAGGGCAGCGAGAGTCTAATTTAACAAGCGATTACCTGGACATAATTAAGCCCGCCGCGCCGGAGGAAACGACGACAGGCTTTGCCCTGGATCTGCTTTTTAATTCTCTTCGCCCACGAATTCTGCGCCGTATCGAACTGCTCAGGCAGAGATTCTTTGAAGCCCAGGGTTTGAAAGATCAGGATCAGCAAAAGTATCTGCGTGATTTTCGCAGAGTCCTGACCCGCAGCCGCCGTTTGGCCGACTTTTGGAATGAACTGCGTGCGAATAAGGCCCGCTCGGAAGTACGTACCGAATCAGGGAAGGGAATTAATGACGCGGGTGTTTTTGCTGGTGCTGTTCAAGGAGATAAAGCCCGCCGAAGACCACAACAATCATACCGACCACAATCACCACAAATTCAACCATTTTCGGCACCTCTTTCGACCGGCTTTTTGGGACAAATACAAAGAGCCACGAGCAATGCTAGCATGATGACAAGACCTAACGCAAGTTTAACCCGCTCCGAGATGAGAGGTTCGGAAAAAGTCAGGTCCTATGAAGTTCAGGTGCAGCCGGACATGAGCTATCAGGTCAAGATGGCGGAGCACTTGTTTGATCCGGCAAACCCTGTGCTCAAAAAAGAAATCAACGGGCGCCGCGTGCTGGTCGTCGCGGATGAAAATATCGGCAAAGCCAAACTTAATGAAATCAAATCTTATCTCCGGCAGAGCGGAATCCAATTCAAACTGATGACGCTGCCGGGCGGCGAACAGATCAAAGACGGTGAGACCGGCTGGGCTAATGTGCATCAAATCACCCAGATCGCGGATGAGGACGCTCATTTAGGCCGCAAGGATGTCATCGTGCTGGTGGGAGGCGGCGCATTGCTGGATGTGGGCGGCTTTGCGGCCAGCATTTTACACCGCGCTGTGCCGATTATCCGTATTCCGACAACCCTGCTGGCTCAAATTGATGCAGGCATCGGCGTTAAAAACGGCATTAATTATCACGGACAGAAAAATTTTCTGGGAACTTTCAAGCCGCCGCAATCCGTACTGGTGGATCCTGATTTTCTGATGGCGCTGGATGAACGCCAGATGCGCTCCGGCATGGCCGAGGCCATTAAGGTTTCGCTGATGAAGGACGCGGATTATTTTGGGCTGATTGAAGAACATGGCGCCGACCTGGTCAACAAGGATTTCTCACCCGCGAGCCGCGCGCGCGACATCATGTGGCTTTCCATCGTGCGCCACCTTGAACAAATCCGTACCGACCCCTTTGAAACCAAACTTGCCCGGCCGCTGGATTACGGCCATGAATGGGGCCATCGCCTTGAGATGGTGACAAACCATGCGATCACGCATGGCGAGGGCGTGGCCATCGGCACGGCCATCGACACTGTGATTTCATGGCAGCGCGGCTACATTTCAAAAAAGCAATTAGAGCGCGTGCTTGCCGTTATTCAAAAAACGGGACTGCCGATTTTTCATCCGGACGCTACGGTGGAAAATCTTTGGCCGGGCCTCGAGAGTTTCCGCCGCCACCTGGGCGGCAAACTGACGATTTCCCTTTTAGGAAAAATTGGCCAAAAGCGCGATACGCATCGCATGGAAAAGAGCGAATTAAAAGCGGCGCTTGATTTTTTGCGCATGCAAGCCACTCGTTCTGAAATGCGTTCGGCGGATATTGAGCAGATCAAGGCACGCCTGTCGAAAACACCGTCGGGTTTTGAGGATGATCTTTACACCGGCAAGTTTGAAGGCGGCCGGCCTGCGGAGCTTTCGCTGGCCTCCGATTTATTTGAGCTCATTGCCGCCGAAGAACCTGAAGCGCTCGAGCGCATCCTGCAGGTGGTTACAAGCTACCCTGAGGACTGGCCGAAGGGGCTTCATGACGGCGAAGAAGGGGCGAATACCAACAAACGCACGGTGAAGATCCGCTTTAAAAATCCGCTGGTGTATAAAAACCTGCAAGGCCAAAAGGAGATCCTGAGCGAAATTCACGCGACCGGAATTTTGTTCACACGCCGTGGCTTTTCCGAAAAACGAATGCACATGCAGTACAGCAAAGGGCTGGAGGAAGCAGTGGATCCTGAAACAATGGCTGCTTTCGGCCAGACCTCGATGAGTGAAATTGCTTTTGACCGTGACGGTCGGTCTGTGGTGGATCACGCTGACTTCCCGCTACTCGGCGGACACGGGGCTTATTCCGCCAGGCGCAAATTTGAAAACGGCCGTTACCGTTTACCGCGGGACGGATTCCGCGGGCCGGTGACGTTTGGCTACGGACAGTATGAAGGTCTTGAATTCGGGGGTAAGGCTCTCGGGATTTATCTTTCGCTGCAGCGCCGGGATGAGCCCAGGCGATTTGGCAATGAGGTTGCCGACCGGATTGATCAGGCTGGCAAAGCTGCTTCTGAAAAGGCGCTTGCGAAAGTAGATGCGATTACCAAACAGGCTAAGGATATTGACCGCTTTGCGGGCTCCGTCCCGTCAAGAGAACAAACGCGGGATTTAAAACGAGCGGTGAAGCAGTTGGGTAACCCGGACAGGATTTTCGAAGAGGCATTTATGGCGGAGTTGTCCATGCCGGAAATGGCCAAGCTGTTTCGTTCCTACGGCCGCAGTGCCCGGCAGGTGATTGGGGATGATTTGTCGAATTGGCAAAAGCTGCGCATCCCTTACCGTTTTCCGCACACCGGGAATTCCGCGCTGGATTTTTCCGCGCCGCTGATCGACGGCAAATATTACCGGGGTGTCTGGTACGACCTGGGCGGCTGGAAGTTTGGCAGCGAAATGACGCAGGTCGAAACGTTTGCGTATCTTTATTACGTGCTGGATTATTTTCTTGGTGACATGATCCGTTGGCAGAGACAGTACGAGGGCACTCCCGGAATGTCCGAGATGGCGCGCGCGCTGGATCCCGTGCGCATGTTTCTCGAGGGCTTCTTTCATGACGTGCTTCAGGACCCTGATTTCACGCGCTGGCAAGTGACTGCGGTTGAGAGCCACACCAATTTGAGCGAGGCTTATTTTTCAGGCGACTATGCGGATTTGGCGCCCGTGGCCGTGCGCGTGGATAAACCGTATGTCGCGTTACTGCGCAAAATGATGAAGATGGCGCCGTTGA
>JAHFHB010000326.1 GCA_023247135.1 Candidatus Omnitrophota bacterium | reverse complement strand
GGGGGTAGACAAATCACGCATTTCGGACTTCGCCGATGCGGTCAGTCGTGTGAAAAGATTGTCAGCGTAGACGTCGGTATTTTGTTCGAGAACCCCCAATGCCTTTTGAAGATCCCGAAAATGAATGTCAAGACTGGCCGCCAAACGAACCACGATGGACACGGTTTGATTGATTTTATCCGGGGGCAACGTCTGTCCGCGGGCCAATGCGGCTTTAACGGCTCGCTCAAAGCGGGCCACGTGAGGTTGCAGCAGCACCGCTTTTTCAGACGGCGTGATCTCCTGCAAGTTGACGGCGGTATTGGTGTAAAGTTTGTTGGCCCAGTCCGGCATATCCTCGAACCTTTTCTCAACCAGCCTTTCCAGAATACTGTTTAAAAGTGGCGCCACCCTCTGTTTTTTTTCCGGCGCCGCTTCAAAAAAACCATGCAGAACCCGCGAAACGGCCAACGCTTGGCGGGCATCCCCGCCTTCGAGGGATTCCAGAAAGGCCTTGCGCAAATTCTCAAACCGCGCATCGCCCACATCCCAAACCGCCGCGGCACGGTTGACTTCACTCTCAAACCGGCGCCGCCACAACACCGACGCACCCAGCGCATTTAGAAATTCTGCCCGTGCGGCCGGCTCGGCCAGTAGTTCACTCACCCGTGCCAGATAGCGCTCGGCCTCCGCATCCGTTGGAGAGGCCGGGTTCACAAAATCGTGATGGATCAGATCAGTCACCGACTGAATCTGCCCGAATTGAAGCGGCTGAGTGAGCCTATCGCGGGCCAGCACCGGCGGAATCAGCCACCAGCCCGTCAGAGGTCCCAACTTCTCTAATCCCTCCGCCGTCCAATCCTCGTACCCGCTTGCCTCAAGCAATCTTAAAAGATTCCAGCTATAATCTGCCGATAACAGCATCGCCACGTGCTTCTCATCCTGAACCTCGGGAACCTCCATGAATTCCTGCAAGAATTTGAGAAAAGCGATCCGCGATTCCATCCGTTTCGGGACCGACACGAGTGTGAAAATATTTTTGTCGAGTTCCAGTTTTTTCTGTTCTCCGAGCGTCAACGGTTGAGAAAGTAAAAGACGATCGTAAATCGTCCCGGCATAGAACGACCGGGACCAGCGTTTACCCAAATCCCCCTGACCGCTCAGAATCGAAAATTCCTGCAAGATACGTTTGGAAGCAAAATCCCGCCCCGGCGTGAGATAAGCCCGCACCAGCTTTTCAATCTCCGCTTTTTCTTTCGTGCTCAAACCCCAAAGTTTTTGATGTTCATATTTGGCAATGGCCTCCAGAACTTCCGCAAGCGTCCCGGTTTCATCTTCCTGCTGAAGCTCTGCGGGTGGGGTTTCAGCAGCAAGGTGCGTGAAAACGTTCTCGTCATAAACATTGCTGGCAGACTCCGGCGCGCCGAGAGCCGCGCGTAAATCACGGAACGGAAGATCCAGCGTGTCTGCCATACGAACCAGAAGCAGCACCGCTTGATCGATCTTCTCTTTGGCTACCGCCCCCCCCGCACGCGTTTCTTTGAAGGCTTGGACAAACTGGTTCACAACCGCCTGGAATTGGTCCCTTCGCGCATTTTCGTCAGCCCCCCGCACAATCAACGTAATATCTTTGTAGGCACCAAAAACCCAAGGTGGAATGTCCACGAAAGGTTTAGGAAGTAAACGGGCTAAGGATTGTGTCACAAAAGGGGCCACTTGTTTTTTTTGCGGTTCCGTTTCTGTAAAGTCGTTTAACACGTTCTGAACTGCCTTGACAAGCCGAATGTCTCTGCTGTCCGCAGCTTCCAGAAGAGCCGTTCTCAAATTCTGAAACCGGTCATCGCGCTCATCCCAGACCGCCGGCACTTGCCGGACATCGTCGCCTAACCGGCTCGCAAACAAACGCGAAACCCCCATGGCCGCTAAAAGTTCTCTGCGGGCTGAAGGTTCTGCCAGTAAAATATTCACATGCTGCAAAAACTGTTCGGACTCTGCGGCCACTTCGGCTGAAGGCTGTCGCAAACTAAAACTGATCAGTTCAGCAATCGACTTCACATCGTTCAGTCCGGTCTGCTGAGCTAAAACTTCAAGATTCACGCCCGGTGGAATAAACCACCAGCCTGTGACTTCACCCAACTGAGCCAGTCTTTCATCCGCCAGATAGTTCTGATCACTTTCCGTAAACTTGGCCAAAAGCTCCAGATGATAGGCTAACCCGAGCACATAGGCCGTGTAGTGTTCGCGTTGAAATTCGGGGTCCTGAGAAAATTCATGGATGACTTTAAGAAACGCTACAAGGGATTCCGTCTGATGCAGTTTCGGGAGCTCGGCAAAAGGATTCAGCGTTTGTTTTTTGACCTGGCGCAGGGATAAGGGAACCGATGAAAAAGCGCGTTCATACATCGCGGCGGCATACAAAAACCGGGCGTAGCGCTGAGTCACCCGAACTTCAAGCAGCTGAGTTTCGTCTCCCTCATCCAGGTATTTGCGGTACTGCACCAAAGCGTCTTGCCCAGCTGCCCCTTCAGGATCTCTCGCATAAGCCCAAACCCAATCACTGAGCTTGCTTTTTTCTTCCGTCGTCAAATTCCAGAGCTTTTGATCTTTAAACTTCTCCACGGCGTCCAGGATCTCCTGGACTTTCTGTTCGCCGCTTCCGGGTGCGGCAGTTTCCGGTAACTCGTCGAATACCCGCAGCCAGCGGTTGTCCGCATAAATATTTTTCCCGATGGGCACCTGAAAAGCGAGCAGCAGGTTTTGATAGCTTCCCCCTGGGTACTCCGCCCA
>JAHFHB010000046.1:1254-10054 GCA_023247135.1 Candidatus Omnitrophota bacterium | reverse complement strand
CAAAACCAAATACTTCTGCGCCAAGCAGCGCCGCCATCGCCACGTCGCGGCCGGTCTTGAGTTGGCCGTCGGTTTCCACCACAATACGGCTGCGCAAATTATTGAGCACCAGCGTCTGATGAGTTTCAGCCAGCCCGAGCTCCCAGGGAATACCGGCATGCTTGATGCTGGAAAGCGGCGAAGCTCCGGTGCCGCCGTCATAACCGCTGATCAGCACCACGTCCGCATGGGCCTTGGCCACGCCCGCCGCAATCGTTCCCACCCCGACCTCGGACACCAGCTTCACGCTGATGCGCGCCTTGTGGTTGGAATTTTTCAGGTCATGAATCAATTCCGCCAAATCTTCGATCGAATAAATGTCATGGTGCGGCGGCGGCGAAATCAAACCCACGCCCGGCGTCGAATGCCGCACCTTGGCGATCCAGGGATAAACTTTTGAACCCGGAAGCTGGCCGCCTTCGCCCGGCTTGGCGCCTTGCGCCATTTTAATCTGCAATTCCCTCGCACTTACCAGGTACAAGCTGGTCACGCCAAAACGGCCCGACGCCACTTGTTTAATGGCGCTATTGCGTGAATCCCCGTTCGTGTCCAGCACATAACGCGCCGGGTCCTCGCCGCCTTCGCCCGTATTACTTTTCCCGCCGATGCGGTTCATGGCAATCGCGAGACTTTCATGCGCTTCCTTGCTGATCGAGCCATACGACATCGCGCCGGTCTTGAAACGCTTCACAATCGCCTCGACCGGTTCAACTTGTTCAATGGGAATGGCCTTGCCCAGGGGCTTGAACTCAAGCAGGCTGCGCAAGGTGCAATGATGCGCCGACTGTTTGTTGACGGCGTCAGAATATTCTTTGAAGACTTTGTAATTATTCGTGCGGCAGGAAAGCTGCAGTTTGTGAACCGTTTCCGGATTGAACAAATGAAACTCACCGTCCTTGCGCCACTGGTATTGACCGCCCGGATCAAGCACCTGGCCGTCCGCTTCACGCGCCGGATAGGCCTGCCGGTGCCGGCGCAAAACTTCTTCGGCAATCCCCGAAAGGCCGATGCCTTCAATGCGCGTCGAGGTCCACGTAAAATATTTATCCACGACCGCCTGATTGAGACCCACTGCTTCAAAAATCTGGGCGCCGCGGTAACTTTGAATCGTCGAGATTCCCATTTTCGACATGGTCTTGACCACGCCTTTGGCCACGGCCTTGGCGTAATTTTTCACGGCCTTTTTGTGATCAGTCTCCGTTAAAATTCCCTGACGGATCAAATCATCGAGCGATTCAAACGCCAGGTAAGGATTGATCGCCCCGCAGCCGTAACCGATCAAAAGGGCAAAGTGATGCACTTCGCGCGGCTCGCCGGATTCAAGAATGATGCTGACTTTCGTGCGCGTGCCTTCGCGAATCAAATGATGGTGCAGTGCGGAAACCGCCAGAAGCGCGGGGATGGCGGCGTGTTCGCTGTGGATGCCGCGGTCGGACAAAATTAAAAGGTTCACATGATGTTTCACCGCGCGGCTGGCCATTTCAAACATTTTTTCAAGCGCGCCTTCCAGAGCGGCTTCTCCGCCATCCACTTTGTACAGCATCGGAAGCACCACGGATTTAAAATCCGGATGATGAATATGGCGCAGTTTTTCAAATTCCTCATTCGTCAGGACCGGGCTCACCAGCCGGATTTGACGCGCGCTTTCAGGCTTGGGCTTGAGCAAATTGCCTTCAGCGCCCAACGTCGTTTCCGTCGAAGTCACGATTTCTTCGCGGATGCAATCAATCGGCGGATTCGTCACCTGCGCGAAAAGCTGCTTGAAGTAATTGTAGAGAAGCTGGGGCTTGTTCGAAAGCACCGCCAGCGGCGTGTCCGTGCCCATGGAACCCACAGGCTCCACCCCGTCACGGCCCATGGGGGTCAAAATAATCCGCAGGTCTTCAAAGGTGTAGCCAAACGCCTGCTGACGCACAAACACGGTCTTATGATCGGGTTCATGCACATGCGGCGCGTCCGGAAGACTTTCGAGATCAACCCGGTTTTCTTTCAGCCACACGCCGTAGGGCTGGGCGGTCGCGATTTTATTTTTAAGTTCATCGTCCGAAACAATGCGCCCCTGCTCGGTGTCGATCAGGAACATACGTCCCGGCTGCAAACGCCCCTTCTGTAAAACGTTCTCCGGCTTCACTTCCAGCACACCGACCTCGGAAGCCATAATCACAAGGTCGTCCTTGGTCACGTAGTAGCGCGAAGGCCGCAGTCCGTTACGATCAAGCGTCGCTCCAATTCGCACACCGTCGGTAAAAGCGATTGAGGCCGGCCCGTCCCACGGTTCCATCAGGGTGCTGTGATACGCATAAAAATCTTTCTTCTCCTGGCTCATGCTTTCGTGATTGCTCCAGGGCTCCGGAATCATCATCATCATGGCGTGCGGCAGGGATCGGCCGCCCAAGACGAGGAACTCAAGGCAGTTGTCAAACATCGCCGAGTCACTGCCGTCCGGGGCAATCACCGGCATGATTTTCTTCATGTCGTCTTTAAAAAGATCCGAGGCGCACTGCGCCTGCCGCGCATGCATCCAGTTGACGTTGCCGCGCAGCGTATTGATTTCACCGTTATGCGCGACGAACCGATAAGGATGCGCCCGGTCCCAGCTCGGGAAGGTATTGGTGCTGAAGCGCGAATGCACCAGAGCAAGCGCCGACTCCACCGCCGGGTCTGCAAGCTCCGGAAAGAAAAGTTCGACCTGTTCGGAAAGCAGCATGCCCTTGTAAACCACCGTGCGATGGGACAAACTAGAAACGTAGAAAAATTCGCCGCCCTTGAGGCCCGAATAGCGGATGGCATTTTCAGCGCGCCGGCGGATCACGTAAAGCTTGCGTTCAAACGCATCATCATCCTGGAGTTTGGAACTGCGGCCGATGTAAAGCTGGCGCACCAGCGGCTCACTGGCACGCGCGGTCGGGCCCAGGGAGGCGTCGCTCGTCTTGACCGTGCGCCAGCCAAGAAAGGCCTGCCCTTCCTCCTGAATAATCGTTTCAAAAATCTTCTCGGCGGCGCGGCGTTCTTTTTCGGAAGGCGGCAGATAGACCATGCCGACGCCGTATTCCTTGAGGCCTGGCAGGCGGATGCCCGCCTTGGAACATTCCTGGGAAAAATATTTGTGGGGAATTTGGAGAAGAATTCCGGCGCCATCACCGGTATTGACTTCACAGCCGCAGGCACCGCGGTGCGTCAAGTTCACAAGCACCGTCAACGCCTGTTTGACGATCGCCTGGGATTGGCAGCCTTTGATGTTGACCACGAACCCGACGCCGCAGGCGTCATGTTCGTGCGCGGGATCGTAAAGGCCTTGTTTTTTAGGTCTTGAAGAGTGAACCATTTCTATGAATCGTATTTTATGCCGGCTGAAATTCGGGAAGCCGATTCAATCACCGGGCGTTGCTAAATTTCTGACTGCTGTTCAGGCACCGGTTCCCTGGCCGTAGAGATAATCCTTGAGCGACTGAATTTGCTGCTGCGATTCTTCCAGAAGCATTTTGACGACGTCCCCGATAGAAATAATTCCCCGGAGCTTGCCCTTCTGGATGACGGGAACATGGCGGATTCTGCGCTGCGTCATGAGTTTCATAATTTCTTCGATCGAATCACTGAGATCACAGGCAATCACCGGTGAACTGCAAAGCCGGCTGACCGGCATCTTGAATGCCAGCCCTTCCCACCGGTCACACGCCTGAATGAGGTCGCGCTCAGAAACAATTCCGCAAATGTGGTGCTCGCTATCAACGACTACCAGCGCGCCGATTTTTTTCCGGCATAAAACCCGCAGAGCATCCTTGGCCGGCTGATCCGGGCCAATCGTCACGACTTCGTATCCTTTTTGATCAAGGATTTGTTCTACAGTCATGCGGCACCTCCCGACAACAGATTTCAGGGAACACAAGCGGGATAGAATACATCACCGGCAGTTTGAGGTAAATATTATTTTTCGGGCGGGTCAAACGAGCCTAACCAACGGCGTGGCGCGGATTAAACGTCGGTCAGTGTGAAGAAAAGCTGGCGGTTGTAGGTGCCTGCTTCCAAGGCGCGCCGGGCCTGGGCTCTGTAGGTCACGGGCAGGGTCCCATCAAGCAGGCGCCCATCCCCGCTTGAATTATGCTTGGCGGCGAGCGCTGTCTGGGCCGAACCAATCACCACCTCAGCCCCTGAAAGGGCGTTCAGCTCGGTATTGCCGCTATGCTTTTGATAGGTTCCGACCACGGCTTTAAAATCCACCCCCGGGATCAAATCATCGAGCTGTGCCGAGACCGCGGAAGCGCCGTCAGGCTGGATCATCCCGTTTGAGCGGACACCGTACGACACGGTCAGAGAGTTTGTCTGAACCCCGGGTGAATTTTCAGGAAAAGTTAGATCGATCGCATTCTGTGAAGCGATGAGGCTCAGAGACGATGGCACGTGAATCGTCACCGCTTGGCCCGCGGTCTGGGAAGCTGCGTACGCCGGAAACGCTCCCGTGAGCAGAATCAGCACCGACGTGAAGATGACAGAAATTTGTTTTCGCATTTTGGCTCCAAAAAAATTATAGCGGAGCCTAGCGTCTTATGCAACCAATCCTCAACAAATAAAACCTACGACACATATTTATAACACTTCTTAAAATGCTAAAGTAAGTCATTTCCCCCTGTGAATTAAAAAACCCCAAACCGCCCCGCATCCCGAAGGACGCGAAACGGCTTGGGGCAGGAAAATCGACGGCCTTTAAATTAACGGGTCGTCAGCGTTATAAAGAGAAAGTGAGTCTGATCACCGGACGGCACATCGCCCTGGGCCACCGCCTTGTAGGTGATGGGAATCGTCCCCTTCAGCGTCGTACCATCGGTACCCGCATCGGTATTGGCTTTCTTGGCCAGCGTCGTATTCGTATCCGTGATAGACACGTAATTCGCGGAAGCCGCCGCAAGGCTTGTATTTCCGGCGACCTTCGTATAGCTGCCAACCTGCCCGCGGATATCCACGCGATCATAAAGGAAATCCAGATTCGCGTTGAGTGCCGCATCTCCATCCGCCTGGCGCATGTCGTTGGACATGACCGAGTACACCACTGTCTTTGTATCGGACTGAGATCCGTTCGCAAAGTCGCTGAAAGTCAGCGTAAAAGCCGTGGTATCCGCGGTAATACTGAGAATTTCAGGCACGCGCACCGTCACCTGATGTCCCACTGTCTGAAAGTTTGCACTGGCGACTGATGCCCCGCTTGCACAAAGGAAACCGCAAAGCATCAAGGCCTGTATTTTTTTCGTTAACGTTTTCATAAAGTTGCCTCCCTGTCCCCTGGTTGTATTCTTTCAGCTAAATACTTTTTAAAGAAGAGCTAAAAGTACTGAAACTCTACCCCATGAGAAAGGCGTTGTCAATAGACAAACTAAATATATTTACAAACTATTGTTTTATCGAATCAGCATTCACTAAGTCATTTATTTATAATAACTTATAAAAACACTATTTTACTTGATTTGCTTTATGTAGCGGGCAAGCAAGAGAGTAAAGGCAAGGCGACAAAGCTTGTGACGGCGGATGAATAGCAAGGCTATTTTGTAACGAGGTAATTCCCTATCGCAAGGTACTTCAAGCCGCTGCCTCTCAGCATGGCCAGCGCATCGTCAGGGGAACAAACCATGGGTTCGCCCCGTCGGTTCAAAGAGGTATTGATGAGGACAGGCACGCCGGAGAGCCTTGAGAATTTCTCAATGAGTTCATAGTAACGCGGGTTTGCTTCGCGGGTGACAAATTGGGGACGGGCCGTATTATCGACGTGCACCACTTCGGGAATGCGCTCCCGCCATTCAGGCCGCACCGTAAAGCAGTAAGTCATAAAGGGCGAGTCGTGATCAGTATCCAGAATCTCATGAGCGCGTTCTGCCAAAATAGAAGGGCAAAACGGCCGCCACTGCTCCCGAAATTTGATGACCTCGTTGATTTTATCGGCAGTCCCTTTCACAACAGGGTTGCCTAAAATGCTGCGATTACCCAGTGCCCGCGGCCCCCATTCCATGCGCCCCTGAAACCAGGCCACCACTTCCCCGCGGTGTAAAAGACGGCTCACGGTATCGGTAATCGATTTTTCAAGATTGAAGCTATGCCCACTGTGGCTGAAAACACGCTCAATTTCTTCCTCTGAATATTCAGGCCCCCAATAGGCATGCGTCATGGGTTCGACCCGGTCACCCGCCTCATGAGCGGCCAGTGCCGCGGCACCCAGCGACAAACCCGCATCACTTGAGGCCGGCTGGACCCACAGCTCTTTAACCAGCGGGTGTGCGATTAATTTCTGGTTAAGCTTCACATTCAGCGCGCAACCTCCTGAAAAACAAAGCCGTCCGTCTGACGCTTTGAGCGCATCGCTCAGATAATAATCCACCAGCGCCAAGGCGACGTCCTCAAATTTTTTCTGCACAGCCGCAGCGATATGAATGTACGGCTCCAGCAGGCTGTCCCCCTCGCGGGGCTGGCCATAGCGCTGGACCATCTTTTTCGAAAACCATTTGTCCGGCGCCCAACGGTCGCGCCTGGCCGCATAAATGTAATCATCATTCACGCGGTAGCGCCCCTTTGCGTAGCGCACAAGCTCATCCATGTCGTAGCGCGAAGGATCGCCAAAGGGCGCCATGCCCATCACCTTGTACTCACCATCATCGTGTTCAAACCCCAAAAAATCCGTCATAGTGGCATAAAAAAATCCAAGACTGTCCGGAACGATGAATTCCTTAAAAACACGCACCTTCCCGGCCGCATCAAAAGCACCCAGCATCGTTGCCGTAAACTCTCCGGAGCCGTCCATGGTCAGAAAAGCAGCTTTCTCAAATCCTGAAAAATAAAAAGCCGATGCGGCATGGGCCCTATGATGTTCTCCCGTCCACACCTTAACCTGCTGTGGATCAAAACCCGCCTTCGTCAAAATATTTGGAATGCGCTCTTTCCAGTTACGTTTACGCTCTCCGGCCTTCGAGATGGCCTTGAGTGCCTGGGCGGGGCGTGTTCGGAATGCCCGGAAAAAATAAGGCCATTTGTGCCGGTCATACGCAGCGAGGGAAGTGGCATTCGCCACGATATCAACATCCGCAGGTTTGATCCCGCCCGTTTTCAAGCAGTACTGAATCGAATGCAGGGGATAAGCTCCGTCCGCATGTTTTTTGCGGAGAAACCTCTCTTCTTCCACAGCCGCCACAAGCTTGCCATCGACGAGAAGGCAGGCGGAGGAGTCGTGATAAGGATTACCGATTCCGAGAATGATCATAACGCCCTGGAAATCAAAATAGTTTTACACCCGCCCATTTTTCTTGCGGAGAGGGAAGGCCAGGTCGCGCTTTTGGTAGGGGCCATCGGGAATCTGCAAAGTGACGGCGGTGTCGCCAATCGGGCGGTAGTGTGGCGGTAGGCTGCTCGCCATAAGCTGGACTTCACAAGCCCCAGGGTCCAACCCCGAAGAGGCAAAACGCCCAGTTCGACCGGAAGCCGTTTTCTTTCCGCACAGATCGATCACGGCGCCTGCAATACCGGGTTCATCCGGCTCCCGGCGGCTGTTCTGATTCAAATCCTCAAAAACATCGCCGCTCACCTGCCTTGAGGGCTGGAGAATCAGATCAAAATGCAGAATGTCGCCGGCGGCGCCATCAAAACTTTTCTCGACTGCGGTTTTGGTTTGATAGCCTGCCGGAATGGTTTCAAAGGCAACCCGGATTTTATTCGAGCCGGGCGCAATATGTAGAAGTGCGTACAAGCCGTCGGAAGGCGCACTCAAAGCCACCTGGCCGGTCGATAAAACAAGTTTCACGCCGGCGATCGGCTTGTCGGCCTTGTCAAAAATGCCGTTGCCGTTCAAGTCTGTAAAAACCCGGCCCTTGATCTGGAAACGCGCCGCCATGCCGAAATCAAGACGGGTATGCGTACCCGACAACACCTCGGTCATTTTGGCAGTCGGCGTAGTGTAGAAAAACCCTTCCGGCAGCACAGCAGCGGCCTCAATTTTTCCAAGCCCTTCGCGAACCTTCAGTTTGTAGAAACCTTTCGCATCCGTTTCAGAATTTTCACCGCCCGGGCCGCTCACGGCCTGCCCCACCACGCCCGGTTCCCCTTCATCACGGACGCCGTTGGCATTGCGATCCTCGAAAACATATCCTTCCACAAAACCTTTTTGAGGAATGGAGAGCCCGCTGTCTAAAAGCATTCTCACTCCGGTCAGCAGGGAAAATTCCGCGTGATCTGGTGAACCCACTGTCGACTTTGTGAGCACAATGCGGGAATCTGCGAAAACCTCAGCGCGATCGCTGAAAGGAATGGCCGCACTCGCATGAGTCTCAAGGCGGTCTTCATTGATGAATGGCTGGTGAATTCTGGAATAAGTGCTGTCCTCATTGACATAGCGGATGTCTGCGCCGATCCGCAAAGGCGGTTTCCTAAAGGAATGGTTCCAGCCCGTCGAAAGCGTCAACTGTCCCGGATTCGTCGTCCGGCTGGGCGGCGAGGGCAAATCTTCTTCGCTGAGCTGATTCCACAAATATTTGGCGGTCATCCACACGCCTCCGCGGAAATTAAGTCCGATGCTGGAGCCCAGTTCATAACGCGTTGAATTAAACCCCTGCGTGTTGACGCCCTTGCGGTAGGATTCCGCGGTTGAAAGCAGTCCGAGCCGCACGCGCGAAAGCAAGCGCGCGTTGACCGCAAAGCTGCGCCACAAATTCTGATTCAAGCGCCGCTGAGTGTAGGGAAAAGAGGACGCCCGCTGATCCAAAAAATAAACCGAGCTTTCGCTCGTTACGCT
>JAHFHB010000046.1:0-1244 GCA_023247135.1 Candidatus Omnitrophota bacterium | reverse complement strand
AGGGCAATTTCACGGTTGCGGAGCCGCGCTGATATTTCAGGGATTCGCGCGGCCGGTCTGGATTGACCGAAAAATGATTGCGAGTCCAGCCCGTATCGCCGCGCAGTGCCAGCGCGTCGCTTTTCCAGACGGGAAAAAAAGGATAGAGAAAAGACGAAAGGCGAAACCCGCGATTACCGCGGTTCTCGGCGGAGCCGGTAATCGTGGCGTAGTGATTGTTCACATTAAAAAAGCGCCCGTCAATGCCCGCAAACCGGTTCTGGGCCCCGGCCCGAAGTTCTCCGGCGCCCCGGCCTTCGGGATCCACACCGCTCTCGCCCCCGAGCGACAAGCCGCGGTGGCTAAAATCAAAACGCCCGTCAAAATTATTTTTAGCTTCGAGCTCCGTGCGGTGGCTGTTCCATTGATGCGCCGCCCCTGCGGAAATCACCCCGGTTTTCCAAAGATAATAATCCACGCGCTCGCCGCCGACATCGCCCGTCAGCTCGCGATTCTGAATCCCGGAAGGATTGTCGATGTAAGAACCGTCGCGTTTTTCCCCCACAAAAAAGTACCCGTCCATCTGCCCGCGTTTGGGCTCAGTTTGCCGCGAAAGCGACGGCAAAATGCTGAACCCGTTGTAGCGCATGCCCGGAAAACTGTACCGGCCAAGCGATGTGTACTGCGCACCCCCGGTCAGATCATAACGCTTTAAAAACGGCAGTCTGCTTTCTTCAAGGCGCAGATAGGCATCCCGCGGAACCGAGGTCGACTTCTCAAGCGAATGCTCTTTGCGGTACTCGTAAAAGAGTCCTGTTTTCAAGTTCCCCACAGGCGTTCCGCCCTGCATTTTGATCTGCTGGCCGAAAAGTTTGCGCGCTTCGCTCACCCGCGGCAAAACCCGCCCGTCCGCCAGCAGCGAGTAAGCGCCTTCGTAAGAAGCGCGGAAACTGCGTTTCTTTTGTTCGCGGTAAGTGGGAGAGCTTTCGGCGATCGACTGTGAGATGGCACTACTTTCAATCGAGGGCCTCAGAACGCGGATACGGTAACTGAGCATCCGTCCGCCGGACCGCACCAAAATCAAAGTTTCTCCGATCTTTTCACCGCGCACCCACAGGCCCTCCGGGCTTTCTTCGATCACCTGCGCGATTTGCGGCGCATTGACGAGGTAAAACGCGTTGTCGGTGGTGGGAATCAGCACTCTTTGCCCGAGCTCAACTTCGTAAGGCTGAATGGAAATGGATTGGGAAGTTCCAGAGCCAGCG
>JAHFHB010000325.1 GCA_023247135.1 Candidatus Omnitrophota bacterium | reverse complement strand
GCCGAAGTGATTGGGGATGCGCTTGTCATGAAGCGTTTCCTGACGCCGCAGGCGCCGAGCAATGAAGTTTTTATGTTTCCTGGAAGTCAGGATTTCTGGAGCAATTTTGGGAATGAGGGGTTATCGAAATCTCTGCACAACAGAATGGAGTATTTTAAAACGTTTGGGATAACCGAAGAGGCCATTCGCAGTGGCCGGAAATGGCTGCTGCTTGATGCGGGGTTTGAAGGCAGCATTGGCCGGCGCTTGCACGAGAAACTTCATGAGGTTTTTCCCGCGATTTCTCCGGACCAAATACGGAACAGCTTCTCCGTCAAAGTTGTCAGCACGGGGAGATCCGAGCGCCCTTATGGAACTGAACTGATCGATCGATTCAACCCGGCGGCCAATTTTCTCTCATCGCAGATTAAAAAAGATTTCCCATTCAGTTACGCTACGATCCGGCGGGATATAAAAACCGACGATGCTGAATGGACACTTAAATACGCTCTTGCTGTGGCGCTGCATCGGCTTCCAAAATTTCACGACACCTATAATGAAATCGCGTTTGTGGGCGAGCAGCTCGTGGCGGTTCCGGGTACGGGCACAAGAGGGATTGTCGTGTCTGATGAGATCAATCGAAAGCTGATAGATCCGGTTGCCGCCCTGCTTTTGCAATATCGCCTAGCCGCACGGATGCTCGCGGACGCCAGACAGAAACCGCGTTCTGAAATGCGGACATACCAGCCTGACACTGGCAGTACCGCCTCCGTATCGACCGAATCGAAATTCATGACTCAAACGCAAGGAGGTGACAGACGCCCAGAGGGGGGGCAGATGGCGAGGGAATCTGTTTTTAACGGGGATGAATTCAATGTCCGTCTTTGGGAAGAAATGGTAGGTCAGGCAGCTGAGCTTACGTCTCAATACCATAAAATTTCGGTTGAAGCAAAGATTGTGGGGGGGGTGCGATATCTGAAATCAGGAAGGCGCAAAGATTTGGATATTGCTCTCATAGTTTCAGGCAACAAAGAGGATGTTTTTGAAACTAGTCGTGTCACCACGACATTTCTTTTGGAGCTTAACACACTCATCCGGAGCCATGATTCGGCGTCTGAATCGGTGTATCTTGGAAGCGGAACAGGCATGACGAATACCATCGTGAAGAATGGGGTTGCTCGACATCATTTAGATATATTTGTGAGTGATTCCTGGGAGGCTCAAGCCCAAAAGATCATTCTTACACTCAGGCAGATAAAATTTAAATTCGCTAAATTTTACTTAGCCCTTGAATATTATTTTGGAGATGCTCAAGAACACGCTCTTGCTCTGGCGGAATTTAATCAACAGACGCTGCGCCCGGGGCATTTTTTTGATAGAGATTTTATGGAGAGAAGAAAATCAAGGCGTGTAATCCTAGAATCCCGTTTAGAGCATCCAAGCCCCTCCGACATAGCGCAAATTGTGACTCAATTAAAAGCGCCGATTGATTCTTCACGGGTGAACGCGCTGGATTTTTTAACCGCAATGGAGAGACAGGAGAGACAGGTGCCAGGCACCCCAATAGGGGACAGACAGGTACAGCGTTCGGAAACGGGCAAAAATGAACCCGGCCCTTCCGGTACCGGTACCAAGACTGTGAGCTCGCCGGAGGCTCGCTCCGAGATGCGGATGACGGCGACGGTACCGGGCAGTTCGACAGTAGATCAGTTCGGTCAAGGCGAGCCGCCCGAAGGTGTTTCTGGCGTTCGCCCCTTGCGGCGCGGCGATCGGAGAAATATTGAATTTATCCAAAGGGCCTTGCCAATCACCAGCCGTAATGTTTATCACTTTGTGCTAGGAAATGCCGGGTATTTATTTCAGCCGCAGGCGAATATCCGTGGCGGGCTCACTCCGCAGCAGATGCAAAATCTGCGTCCGTGGAGCGACGACCTGGCGCTGGATATGAACGATACACGCTGGAATGTCAATGATCGCCGGCTCGCTCTTTATGTGGCGGGTTTCATGAATTTCATGATCGGGGTTTCCCGTGCAGCGCCAGATAGTGATCATGCGCGGCTTGAACTCGACATCGAGTACACGCATGTTGACACGGAACTTGAGGTCAAAATCAAATTGCCGGTTGCAAGCCAGCAGTTCATTTACATTATCCACCAGGACGGTTCGATTACCTTTCGGGATGCCGCAGGGCTGGAAACCACGCATGGCGCCGCGGATACGGTATTGATGTTTGCGCTCTTGCCGGCCGTAGATACGCCTGGCAATAATCCGCTCAAAGATCTCGCTTTGGAAATTTATGACGCCGGCCTGAGAGCAAGAACCAACCGTTTGGGCCAGCGCAGTGTTGATTTTCTGAAATTGATGGCGGGCTCACGCTCGGATGCAGACGTCAAAGCGCTGCGCGCGAAATGGGATCTTCAGGATAAAACGTTGGCGCTTGAAATCGCCGAAAAATTGAGCGCCATGGATTTGCGCATCGCCGGGCATCATCTTTATGGCTTCTTCGATAGGCCTCTCAAAGGGAACGCCATTGATGATGCCATTCTAGAGACGTTAACCGACTTTGCCATGCCGACAAATGTCGAAGGCTTAGGGCATTCCAAGCGGGCCTGGGCGATTATCCAGGCGGCTGCTAAGGCGCTGGATGAATTTAGCCGCGATCGTGAGAAAAGAAAAACACAGATTAAGAGCGGGATTTTTGTGTTTTCGAGAGTCTTTGCTTTTACGCCGCATGACGTAAAGCGCTTGAAACAGGAGTATGCGAAGGGTAATGCCGGCTTTTGGATTGATACCAGCTCCGAAGAG
>JAHFHB010000324.1 GCA_023247135.1 Candidatus Omnitrophota bacterium | reverse complement strand
CGCCGCTTGTACGCTGGCTGGCTTTCCGCGTGGGCGCGCTCGACCATCCTAAAGCCCATGGCATTCACACTCATCCCGTCCCCCGAATCGGCGGTATGGCGATTTACGGAGCCTTTGTTCTCGGCGCGCTTTGGCTGATGGATCTCAGTAACCCTCTCAAAGGGGTTTTGGTCGGATCCACCGTGATTTTTGCCGTGGGGTTGTGGGACGATCTTTTCAAACTCAAGGCGAAGTACCGGCTTTTAATTCAGGTCGCGGCACTGCTGGTGATGATGTTCAAATACCATGTCATGCTGGATATTTTTGAAAACCCGTTTCTTAACGGTTTTTTTACGGCGCTGGGAATTATCGGCATCACCAATGCCGTAAATTTTCTGGATAACATGGATGGCCTCGCGACAGGCCTGGTGATGGTTTCAAGTACGGCGATTTTTTATGTGGCGCTTGTTACGCGGCAGTTTTGGCTTGGGTACCTGGCGGCGGCGCTGATCGCAGCCGGCGGTGGTTTTCTGGTGCATAACTTAAGACGGGCGCATGTCTTCATGGGAGACTGCGGAGCGACTTTTTTAGGGTTTACGCTTGCGAGCCTGACGGTCATGGCGGATTGGTCCAAACAGCTCGTCGTGACGATGGCGGTGCCTCTTTTGATCCTGGGCGTACCCGTGCTGGATATGATCTTGATTACCGTGCTCAGAATCAAAGAACACAAAGTGAAGAATTTCAAGCAGTGGATTGACTACGCGGGCAAGGATCATCTTTCGCACCGGATCATGCGGCTGGGTTTTTCGCAAAAGGACACGGTTTTCCTTGTTTGGACACTGCAGGCGGTTTTTTGCGCCCTGGCACTCTGGATTTTCCCCAAGAACAATGTTTTCGGTGCCGCCGGGATTAGCGCGTATGCGATCATTGTTTTCGCAACTATTTTCGCCTTTCGGCGCCGCCGGCATTTAACCTTGCATTTATCGAAAAGGACCCGCAAACCCAAACCCGCTTCCCGCGCAAAGATGGGAGTGGAATGCTGAACAAAGACATTTTCGTAATTGTGCCGGCCTTTAACGAAGGAGTCGTTTTGCCGCAGACGCTCCAGCCGCTGGTGGAAGTCGGGTTTCAGGTGGTTGTAGTCGACGATGGGTCAAGCGATGAAACCTGGCCGGAGATCCGGAAGCTTCCCGTTCATTGCCTGAGGCACCCGATTAACCTGGGACAGGGGGCTGCGCTTCAAACCGGAATGACCTATGCCCTTCAAAAGGGTGCGCAAATCATTGTCCATTTTGATGCCGATGGCCAACATTCTGCCGGTGATATTTTGAGGCTGGTCGCGCCGATTCAAGAGGGGGCTGCGGAGGTGGTTCTGGGCTCCCGTTTTTTACGCAAAGAGGACGCACAGGCAGTGCCGCCCACACGCAGGATTTTTTTGAAAATGGCTGCACAAGTGAACGCTCTGCTGACCGGTGTGCGGCTTTCAGATGCGCATAATGGGTTCCGCGCTCTTTCAAGAGCCGCTGCCGAGAAAATTGACTTGCAGGAAAACGGGTTTGCGCATGCGTCTGAAATCATCCAGCAGATTCGTGAAAAAAAACTGCGCTGGGTGGAATGCCCGGTGACGATCCGCTACAGCGCTTACAGCCTGGCGAAGGGGCAAGCCTGGTGGAATGGCTTTAACATTGTGATGGACCTTATCTTACGGAGGATTTTCCGCTAGTTTTTTCGTATTATTCTTTACATAAACGGTAAATTTGGCTATTTTTTCCGTTCAGGCTATTGTTATCTTGATCTGCCGGATTATGTAAAAATTCTGCCTCAAAAACGAGGGCTTGTTTTTTTAGCGGGGATCACTAAAATACAATTTGTTCATATGATCGAACAAATTGTATTTTGGTTGCTATCTTCTTATAAATCCATAGGTTATGAAAAGCATGTTTGCCCGAAAAGTCTATTTAGAACTCTTAGCCAGTCGCCTTACCATTGGCCATCCACCCATCCAGGTCATTCTTGGCCCCCGTCAGGTGGGCAAAACCACGGCGGTCAAGACCTTTGCAAAACAATGGGAGGGACTTTCTTTTTACCATACCGCAGATCTAGTGACTCCGCCCAATGCGGCATGGATTGAGACACACTGGCAGTTTGCGCGCAAACAGACGAGGGGACAGCACCCGACCCTGTTGATTTTTGATGAAATTCAAAAGGTGCCGCGTTGGAGCGAGGTTATCAAAAAATGCTATGATCAAGAACGAGAGCTCAAGCGGCCTCTGAAGGTGATTTTACTCGGATCCTCCTCCTTGCTTGTTCAGCGGGGCTTGGCGGAAAGTTTGGCCGGACGATTTGAAATTATTCCGTTTCCTCACTGGTCCTACGAGGAATGCCGTCAGTGCTTTGATATTTCTTTCGAAGACTTCCTTTATTTTGGCGGATACCCGGGAGCATTGCAGCTTCTCAAAAGTACCCGGAAGAAAGACGAGACACGTTGGAAAACCTACGTCAAGGAATCGCTGATCGAAACCGTATTAAATAAAGATATTCTGCTTCTCAACCCTGTTTCAAAACCTGCATTATTTCGTCAGTTATTTACTCTCGCGTGCCTCCATCCGGCACAGATTTTATCCCTCCAAAAAATGCTTGGGCAATTAACGGATGCTGGCAATGCCACCACGCTTGCCGCCTATTTGAAGCTTCTTGACGCGGCCATGTTACTAAAGCCGCTTGAGAAATTTTCAGGCAGCCGAATCCGTCAAAAAGTCTCAAGCCCAAAACTTGTCATCCTGAACAATGCCCTAGTCAATGCCT
>JAHFHB010000045.1 GCA_023247135.1 Candidatus Omnitrophota bacterium | reverse complement strand
TTTCCATGGGCTCCTGGATTTTCTCAAGCCACTGGGCCACGCGGCTTTGATGGTAACGGATTTCTTCGGGCTCACGGCTGCTGAGCTTTTCGTTTTTGATGCGCTCAACCCACGGCAGTGCCTGCAGGATGGCCTCCGAAGGATTGTCTGCAAAGAAAAGGCCCCAAAAATCCTCGCCGGCAGCCACTGAAAAGGCTTCAATATCCTGGCGTTTTAATTCGCCATGAGCATAGGCCATCAGCACTTTACGGAAAAAGTCACGCGCATTCCAGTCCGCCTCGGCAAGCAAATGGCCCATGCCGCGCACGTTTTTGCTGCGCATCAAGGCCGCTAAATCGCGTTCTTGCCGCGTAGGCTCGGCCTGGAATCCAGGCAGGTACAACTCGCTGGAAAGGTTGTTGAGCGCCCAAAAACGCAGAAAATCCGAAAAAAGGGCCATGGCGGAACCGGCATGATCTCCGGCCAGCGTAAACAGCTTGTCTTCATCAACTTGATCCGCCGACCATTGCGAAAGCTGCCGCTCCAGCGACTGCTCAAAGGCTTCGTTGGAAAAAGGGAAGCCGCTTAAAAATAATTGCGCTGAGATCAAGGCCAGAAGGACTTTTAAACTTTCCTGGCCGGCCTGGGTGCTGATCACAAAAAGATGCCTGCCTTCGTCGTAATAGCTGAGCCCATTGACGCTGTTGAAAGCAATTTTGAGTTTGCCCCGAAACGCGGGCAGTAAAAATTCGGCGATTTTCTGCAGTACGCGGCCCGTTTGCGGCCCGCCGCTCTCAGACAGGGCTTGCGGGGAACCTGCCGCGTCCGGCAGACTCTGGAGATCCGTACCCTTGAACAGCCAGTCAAAAAAGACCGGCCCATAAACACTTTGAATGGCTTCTTCCCAAGGCCGGCCTTCAGCTAAGAGATCCAGCGCGCGGGAAATTTCGCGCGTGGTGGGCTGATACTGCGGGTCTTCGACTTTTGAGCTGATCTCAAGATGCAAGCTGATCAAACGCTCAAGAGCGTCCGCGGGAACAGACCGGCCGGTGGCGCTCAGGTAAACTTGCGCAATGCCGCGGTAGCCTTCGCGGCTATGCGTATGCACGGCGGAGACTTGCGAGCGTGACAGAAGCGGCGAGGAAAGGCGGTTGCGGCCTGAAAAACCGGTGCCGTTTAAGGTGCCCATGAAGCTGAAGCCGGGCGTAGCATCTTCTTCAGTCAAGACGTCGTTGAGTTTGCCTTCCAGCACGCCGGTCCTTAAAAAATTCATTTCGCGCAGTACAACCACGGCCCCTTCCTGGCGGGCACGCGCCACTTTTTCTTCCAGCTCGCGGTCATCTAAAGAGGCGTTGATCAAATAATATTTTTCAGTGCCCGGACGGGATTCATTTTGCGCGAGGAGCCCGTCTACAAGTCCGGCAGCCTGCAGGATTTTTTCCAGCACGTAATCTTTGCCCCAGCCCGAAGGGCCGAGGATGATGTCAGAGGTCTTGGGTTTGGTTTTGAGTTCGCCGCGCATCCAGGCCGCGCGCAGGGCAAGCCGCTCTTCCAGGCCGGCTGCAAACCTGGCCGTCTCGTCATCCAAATCCAGTCCGTGCCGTGCGGCCCACTCGGAGTGTTTCCGCTGGTATTCTTTGATACGTGCCGCTTCAAGCTCGGAAATACCGGCTTTATATTTTTGAGTCAGAATCAGGGCGAGCGCTTCACGTTCTTCCGGGGAAAACCGGTCCCGGTAGACAAGCCAGCTTTGGAAGATGACCTGCGCGGGGTCCTCCAGGTTGGGCGCAAAAACGCGCACCCGGTTGGCGGCCTCCTGCAATTCGCGAATCGAAAATTCAAGCTGCGGATTCATTTGGCGAAAAATTCGGTGCAAATCTAGTAACAACTTCGCCAGATCATCGGCGTCCCGCAGTCCTGCAAGGTATTTACGCAATTCCAGTTCCAGGAACGCCTCTTCAAAATCATCAAAATAAAGCGTAATGCCTTCTTGTTCGATGCGTTCAGTGGCGCGCCGGTCTTCGGTTTTTTTCTCATCATTGCCGGTCATGACCACCCCATGCTCTTTGAGCGGATATTTTTGGCCAAACATCCAGAGCGCGAAATCTTCACCTGTGGAGTCTGACAGAAAATCATGAAAATGCGGATCCGCTAAATTCGCTTCATCCCACAACAGAATGCCCTTTTCGCTTTTGGCCCAGCGGCCTGCGGGGCCCAAGGTTTCGACCGTGCGGCCGTCCTTTTCAACTTTATGCCCCAGCATTTCCTCAGGCGTAACGTCGGCGCCCGTTGTAAAGGGACCAAAAACTTCTTCGCGCTTTGCGGCAGGGTCGTTTTCATAACCCAGGGATTTGGCCAGTGATTTCAAGATGAAACTTTTGCCGGTTCCGGGGGCGCCTTTGAGCATGACCAGCCTTGAAGCGCGCACGATTTTTGTCAATTTTTCAAGCCGGGCCTGCGGATCGCTTGGCTCGCGGCGCCATTCCTCGATAAGCTTTGGCGCTCTGGAGGTATCGTGGTCTTCGAGCTCAAACCGCCGCCGGTAATAGCCTTCCAAATCCGGGCGCATTCCGCTTTGCGGATTGTCTGCCGCGTCCTTAATCAACGCTTCCTGAAGCCGCTCGGCTCCGTGGATTTTGGAGTCGTCCGCGTTTCCGAAAGCAACGCCCAGTTTTTCTTCCAGCCCCATCAAAGTTCTGAGATCAAAAAGATCATAAGCTTGCCAAAGATGATTTTCCCAGTCCTGATCGTCCGGTAATGAGTTAAGCAGCGCATTTAAACGCGTGCGACTGATATTCTCGCCCTTGGGCCGGCCCGGCTCGTCCTTGTAGAAAGCCAGCTTCGCTTGCACGCGCATGTAAGCGGCCACTTCAGGATCGGAGCGATAAGCACGGATGATGCCGTATTCAAAGGCTTCGAGCCAATCTCCCAGCTCGTGGTAAAGCCGGAAGAGCAGACGCAAGTGGGCCAGGGTCGGCTGAAATTGTTCCGGATAGGCAGCGGCGCGCGCCAGGCCCCGGCTGCGCGGGTTGGGAATACTGCGAAAACGCTCGAACGCTTTCCAGAGAGCGTTGTAATGATACTCCTGAAAACCATCCGCAATCGCCGGATCTCTGAGCAAGATTTTTTTGTATTCCTCCTGCGCTTTTAGAAAACCGGGATCGAGCGGCTCGGCTTCCTGATCCAGAATTTTCGCGCCGGGCTTCTCAAAATCCAAAAACACCAGTTGACCGGGCAGTGACGCAAGCAGCACTTGTTCTCCGTTGACCACCAGGTAGGGATTTTCGGTAAACAGCCCGGCAAGCTGTTTCTTTAACAGCGGGCTGGAAAAAAGCCCCTCGAGCACGACGACCTGCCCGTCTTCGAGCGCCTGCAAGACGGCCTGTTTTAGGTTTTGATGGATGCGTATCCCCGCAGCATTTACGCCTACAAGCTCAATGCTGTCATTGAGTTCGCTGGCGGAGGTGGACGGCGTCACCGGGCGGAAAAGAACTTTATGGCCGGAAAATTTTTCCCTGATTTTTTCTCTGGCAAAAGGCAGATCCTTGGCGGCAAAACGCTGAATTTTGGACGTTGAAGTTTTGGGGGCCGGCGGCGCCGGAGCGCGTTCAACCACTGAATCCTGGTACGCTTCGGGCACTCCAACGCCTTCGGCCAATTCCACTTCACGCACGCTGGGTGAACGCATCAGCGCATGCCAGATTCCGGGATCGAGCTCTTCCGTGATTCGCAGCCGGACTGGCTGCGTGCCGTCCAGCAGGCCTGGGCCTTCGCTCAAATAACCTTGCGGCGATACGCTGACCCTTGAAAAAAGCAGCGGCTGCGTTTCGGAATTGATGACCCACAGCGGCGCCAGTCCTTCATTCGTCATTGCGAGGAGCATTTTTTGCGACGAAGCAATCTTCACGGCATCGGACGGCAGCAGCCTGACGATTTTTTTTGCTTCAACGCCCTGATGGGGGTCCCATGGTTGGGCCAGAATTCTAAAGCCTCGCGCAGGGACGGCCAGATCCTCGCCGTTGATCGTGACTCTACGACTTAAGAGAATTTTGCGAATGAAGCTGCTAAACTCGGGATCATTCCAACGGCCGCCGCTGATGATCAGCGGACGGTCCTCGCGGACGGCTTGTTCGAGCAAACCGTAAACTTGTCCCCGGGCGGCACTGCCATTGCCGATAAAAACCGTCTTGCCTGTTTCAAGGGAGGATGTCAATTTGCCCGTTAACAGTTCCCGCCAGCGCGGGGATTCGCGCAGATCCAGCAGGATACCGTCTGCGGGTAGCGGGGCCTTATCGTTTAAATTTCTTCGTTCAATCATTTGAAGCGGGTCCCGATAGGGGGCAAGCCCCAGGCTTTGCTCGCTCAGCATGCGTGAGCGCGAATAAAGCGTATTGGCATAACTGGCGAGCTGAGTTTCGGGCACGGTCACAATCACTTGAAGATCCGGGGACGCTTTAGTGCCGTTCCAAAAAGCGGCCGCGTCAAAAAGCGAATTAAAAGCCTCCACCTGACGCGGATCCGCACCGTGAGCGTCCAGGATCAAAACACCGCCCTGTTGAATCACACTCGGCAGATCCCCGGGCTTTCTCACTTCCGTACCGTCCGGGGCCACATGCAGGCGGGTTTTAAGACGCTGGAGATCGGCATCTTCCTTGACGTTCAGCCGGACAACAAGCTTGCCGCTTTGCGCGGATCGTTCCTGGAAGAATTGTTCTAACTTGTCCGCATTTTCTGTCACGACCAATAATCTTTTTTCGTTTTCCCAGTCCCCGGTGGCGGCTCTTAATTCCGATCGGCGGCTTAACTGGCTTTCAGCGTTTGAAACGCCGATTTGCTGCGCGATCGCGTCAACTTCCAAGCGTGCCGCGGCAAGATCAAAACGTCTGGGTCCGCCGTAATCCTGATAAAACTCCAGCGCGCGCGTTGAGCGGCCCTGGGATTTTGAAACCGGGGGTTGTTTTTTCGATTCGCCGGACATGAGCGCCCTGTAAATTTGCTGGTGCCTTGGGCTCAGTGCTTGAATCCGCGGGATGATCATGGCGTATGAAAACCCAAGTTCAGCCAGGGTTTTTTCGAGGTCCGGGGCATGAAATCCGCCAAAAACAAGAATGGCGGACGTCTCCCGGCTTTGTTCCCAGTGCCGCAGATTTTTCCGGACCACGGCATCGCGTTTTTGCGCGGTCTCATAATAAAGCGCGGCTTCACGCAGCGCGCGTTCCCAAATTTTTGAAAAAGCGGCTGTTTTGCCTGAACGTTCTGCGGTAAGCCGTGCCATTTTTTCTGTAAGCGGGCGGCTTTGGTTCAGAAGAAGGGGACGCAGCTTTTCATATTCGGCAAAGCTCAGTTCCAGCTGTGAAAATTTTTTGAAAAGCTGAAGTGCGCGCCAGCCCTCAAAAAGTTCCCGCTGCCAGGTCTGGGTGAAAAACTTTTCTTCAATCTGCCGGTCCAGAACAGCTATTTGGCGGAGCAGCTTCTCGGGCGTCAATGCATTCTGCGGCTTTTTTTCTTTGTCATTCTGAGCGAAGCGAAGAATCTCGGTTTTGAGATCCTTCACTACGTTCAGGATGACATCGTTTGAGTTAGGCAAAAGAGTTTCTAACCGCGTCAGATAATCCAGGATATTGAGCGTGCCGGTCTCGCGCCGGATCTGCAGATCGATCCAGGCGCGCACATTTTTCTGAAAATACTTTTCCATCAATGCGGCCAGCGGCCCTTCGATCTCGCGGATTTCATTTTCAGCCAGTGCGCGCACGGCGGCCGTTTTTTTCCAGGCGGTAATATTCTGCCGCTGCAAATTGTCGCTGTCGGCGCCGATCAGACGAAAGTCCAGTTTCGGCTGCTTGCGCGTCAAGTGGGCATATTCGGCCCCTCCCAGTTTGAGCCGGTCCAAAAGAAAGGCCCCGATTTTTTTCTTGGCGGGTTCGTCCAGACCGTCAAACACCGCATCGGTAGGCACCGGGCCTTCGTAACCTTCCTCGAAGACCGTGGTGACTTTCTGAGCCCGGACCAGATAGTGGATCAGACGTGCGATATTTTCCTGGGCTTCCAGGGAATCATGGGCGTCTTGAATAAAATAAACTGTCTTGGCGGTTTTTCCCTGGTGAAATTCTTGGATACGCCCCAAGCCGGGCGGAAGGGTGATTGACGGTAGAAAAGCGTGCCCCGGCTCTTGCGCAAAAGCAGAATGCTGGCAAGGGAAGTCCGTCAGAAGACAGAGAACGAGCGCTGTCGAGATTAGCTTTTTTATCATGAGTGTTTCTTTGGTTCTTTTAAAAGAGTACCTGACAAACCCTAGTTTTTAAAGCCAACAGGACGTAGATTTGGCACAGATTTGCAATTGACGTTCGCAGTGAAAACGGATAGACTGCAAAGCCTTACCCAGCCTGCGTTTATTAGCCATTGAGGAGTCCCATGAGTGCACAAACTTCCCTGGAAGATTTGAAAGTTAGGACCAAAGAACTCCGGCGCGATATTATCCGTATGACCTCTCTGGCAGCTTCCGGCCACCCCGGCGGTTCGCTTTCAGCCACGGAAATCCTTACGGCGCTTTATTTTAGAATCATGAAACATGATCCCAAAAGCCCCAAAGCCCCGGATCGCGACCGTTTGATTTTGAGCAAGGGGCATGCTTCGCCTCTGCTTTATTCGGCGCTGGCACGGTCGGGTTATTTCAGCCCCGACATGCTGGATACGTTCCGTGTTTTTGGCAGTCCTCTGCAGGGCCATCCGGATATGCGCAAACTGCCCGGTGTGGAAGCTTCGACGGGTTCGCTGGGGCAGGGCCTTTCGATCGGCGCTGGCCACGCATTGGCGCGCCGTCTTGATAACCGCAGTTATACCACTTACGTGGTCATGAGCGACGGTGAGATGAACGAAGGCCAGACCTGGGAAGCGGCCGCCATGGCCGCGCACCACAAGCTTGATCATTTGGTCGCGGTGCTGGATTACAACAAGTTTCAGCTGGATGACGCGACCAGCGTGATCTGCAACATGGAACCCATGGCCGATAAGTGGCGTGCTTTCGGCTGGAAAACCGAAGAAGTGGATGGCCACGATTTGGCCCAGCTGGTGCCGGCACTGGAACGCGCGCGCGACAACCGCGGCGGTCCCTCGATTGTGATTGCGCACACGGTGAAGGGCAAAGGCGTTTCTTTTATGGAAAACAACAATCATTTTCATGGTGTGGCGCCGACGAAAGAAGAAACCGAACGCGCGCTGAAGGAGCTGGTGTAATGCAAAAGAAGCTGGGTGCCGCCACTCGTGACGCTTACGGCAAAGCGCTGCTGGAACTTGGAAAAACAAATCCGCGCGTCGTGGTGCTGGATGCCGATCTTTCCAAGTCCACCAAAAGCTATGATTTTTCCAAAGCATTTCCCGACCGTTTTTTCAACGTGGGCATTCAGGAGGCCAATCTGGCCGGAGTGGCCTCAGGGCTGGCCGCCTGCGGCAAAATTCCGTTTATCTCCAGCTTTGCGTCTTTTTTGACCTGCAAAGGGTTTGATCAGTTCCGCATGGGCGTGGCCTTTTCGGAACTACCGGTGAAAGTCGTGGGTTCACACGGCGGCATTTCTGTCGGTGAAGACGGTGCGTCGCAGATGTCGATTGAAGACATTGCGCTGATGACGACGCTTCCGGGTTTTGTGGTCATGATGCCGGCCGATGAATTTGCCACGCGCGCGCTCACGCTGGCGGCCGCAGATTTGCCCAAGCCGGTTTACATGCGCACCTGCCGCCCCAAAGCCCCGCTGATTTATGACGCGTCCACCAAATTTGAAATCGGTAAAGGCATGCGCCTCAAGACCGGCCGCGATGTCACGTTTGTGGCCTGCGGACTTTTGGTGTTTGAAGCTCTGCATGCGGCGGAGCTGCTTGAAGCCGAAGGCATCAGCGCGGGCGTGATTGATATTCACACGATCAAGCCGCTGGATGAAGCCCTGCTTGTGGAAGAAGCCTCCAAAACCGGTCATGTGGTGGTGTGCGAAGAGCACCAGATTTGGGGCGGGCTTGGCAGCGCCGTCAGCCGCGTTCTCAGCCAGAAGCATCCCTGCCGCATGGAGTTTGTGGCGATTCAGGATACCTACGCGGAATCGGGCACGCCGGATGGATTGCTGGAAGCCTACGGCTTAACCGCGCCCGCGCTTGTGCGCGCGGCCCAGCGCGTGCTTGACCGGGTCAAAACCGTTTAAGTAGCAGCCACATTTTTTTTGTTTTTCATGTGCGTCATCCCCGCAATCTTTTAGCGGGGATCCATCCCAAAAAAAGATGGATTCCCGCTTTCGCGGGAATGACACAATGCTAACAGCAAGGTATGGTCGATTACTCAGCGGTGTCTTTCTGATAAACTTTGGCCTCCGAATACCTCTCCAGGTTCTTGCCGCTTTTTTGATTCTCACCGCTGGTTTACCTATTTCCCCAATTTTCAGCGCGCCACTTTCATCCGCCACGGGCAAAAAAGCCATGGTGGCGACGGCGCACCCTTTGGCCACGCAGGCCGCTCTTCAGATTTTGCGCGATGGCGGCAACGCGGCGGATGCGGCAATTGCGGCCCAATGGGTTCTGAATGTGGTCGAGCCACAATCCTCAGGCCTTGGCGGCGGCGGATTTTTTCTTTACTACGAAGCCAAAACCAAAGGCGTCTATTTTTTGGATGGACGCGAAAGCGCGCCTAAAGATGCCACGCCTGATATGTTTCGCGACGCCAAAGGCGTCATTTATCCTTTTTCTCCAGACCGCGTGACGGGCGGCCTGCCGGTGGGCGTGCCCGGCACCTTGCGCCTGCTCAAACGCGTTCATGAACGCTTTACTGCCGGACGGCATGCCTTTGAAGCCTTGTTTGAACCGGCGATCGACATTGCCGACAAAGGCTTTCCGGTTTATCCCCGTCTGGCGCGCATGATCGACATGCAAAAACAGCGCTTGCGTCTTTTTCCGGATTCCAAAAAAGTTTTTCTGGATGAACACGGCCAGCCTCTGCAGCCCGGCACCCTTTTGAAACAGCCGGATTTGGCGGGCACCTTCAGGCTGATCCAGGCCAAGGGCGCGGGCCTTTTTTATGAGGGCGCGCTCGCCGATGAAATCGTGCGCGCGGTGCGCTTTGCGCCTTTTCATCCGGGCCGGCTCACGAATCAGGATTTATTTTATTACGCGGTCAAGGAGCGCGAAGCGGTTTATGGCAGTTATCGCGGCTACGATGTGATGAGCGCCGGCCCGCCGTCTTCCGGCGGCACCACGTTGATTGAAGCTCTGCATATTCTCGAAAACTATGATCTCAAGTCCATGGGCCGCGGCATTCAATTCATGCATTATTTCGCCGAAGCGCAGAAGCTGGCTTTTCAGGACCGCAATCAGTACCTGGGCGATCCTGATTTTGTCAAAGTGCCGCTGACTTACCTGCTTTCCAAGGAGCTTGGCAAGGAGCTGTCCCAAAAAATTCAGGCGCAGGCCATCTTGCCGGTCAAAACGCCCGTGACGCCGGCGCAGGGGGCCCACACCTCGCACATTTCCATTGTCGATGAATTTGGCAACATCGCATGCTTTACGACCACGATCGAACACGTCTTTGGGTCCGCGCTGATGGTGCCGGGGCGCGGATTTTTTCTTAACAATGAGCTGACGGATTTTGATCCCGAGCCATGGCCCGGGAACAACGCGCCGGCGAATCTGCCCGGTCCGGATAAAAGACCGCGCAGCAGCATGACGCCGACGCTGGTGTTCAAAGACGGCAAACCTGTTTTTGTGCTCGGGTCGCCGGGCGGCTCGACGATCATTGCCACCGTGCTGAATATTCTGGTGAACCTGGTGGATTACGGCATGAGCGCCGAAAATGCCTTGCGCGCGCCCAAAGTTATGAACCGCGATGGTTCCACTGAACTTGAAACCGCGCTTTTCAACGACAAAGATGTGAAGGCCGGGCTGGTTGCGCGCGGGCATACCGTGATCAAAAATGCTTATTACGGCAATGCGCAGATCATTGCTATGGATCCTGAAACCGGCGAACTGCGCGGCGCGAGTGATCCGCGCGGCGAAGGCAGGGCCGAAGGGTATTAAGGGCTTGAAGTCAGGTTAATTTTGAGACCGGCCGATAATCCTAAAAGTCTTTTTAACCGGGGGATAGGCCAGTGAAGCG
>JAHFHB010000323.1 GCA_023247135.1 Candidatus Omnitrophota bacterium | reverse complement strand
CGAGAAGGGACGGAGGGGGCGCTTGTGATGGTGCTTGCCCAGGGGCATACGGATGATGAGCTTGCGCAAGCCCTTGCCAAGCGTGAGACCAGTTACATGACGGTGAATGATGCGGGGGCAAAATTATGGTCGGCGATTGAGCCGAGGTACCGTTTCAGATATGGCAGCGGTGAAATGATTGTGAGCCGCTACGATGCCCGTTACGGCCGGAATGTTTTTCAGCCGCCCAGTACGGTTGAGCGTGAAGCGAACGGCGAATTCATGACGTGGCGCTACCTCGATCGTCTGACTCAAGAACACCGTCAGAGACAAGCGCAGGCTCCCGCTGCGACGGGTAAACAGGCAAGGGCCGAAATGCGAACGACGGATGCTGCTGAGCCAGTTGCTCAGGCGGGCGCCGACTTGCAGGAAATGCGCGAGCTTCAGGCGCAATTTATCAGCGGTTTGCGCGATGCGGTTCAAGCGCGCGCGGCGGCGATTGAAAAACAAATTCTGGATGGTGCGGAGATCAGCCTTGATGAAGAGACGGCTGTCATCCGGTCGGCTTGGCAGGAGCGCATCAATGGGTTCCGCGGCGCCTGGCAGAGTTTCAGCGGCAGCCACGGGGGGATTTACGCCGAAGACGTCAGCGGTTTTGATGCGGCGGTTCAGACTGTGCTGGCAGATGCACTTAAACCGGTACGCGATTTACAAGCGCTCATTCAAACAAGTATTGATTCCCTGATTGCCGCCGCCGATGCCGATGCGGGAGCCGCTCCCGGATTTAACAGTTTTCTCAGCAAAATCGAGCAGGCGGATACGCCCGGCCGACGGCAGCAGCTTGGACCCGCTGTTTTTACCGGCGGTGCTAACAGTCTGCTTGCGGTCCAGGACAGAATGCTTCAGGCCTTGAAGCGGCTGGAATCTTCTGTGAGTGTCGCTGCCGGCAGCAATGCAAAGACAGTTCAGGCGTTGATTCGAAATAGAGTTCTGGAATACGTCAGCAGACGAACGGCTGAAGTTCAGGCGTCGTTTTCGGACGTGAATACCCTGCGTCAGCCGGGAACGCCGGTAGTGGCACCCACGCCTGAACGCACGCTCCCCGGAGCGATTATGTCTCCGGGGGCACCGGTTGTCGCGGCGGGCGCTCCCGCTCAGGAAGCCGTAGTGAAAACATCCGTTCTGGGCTGGCTGATTCTTCCGGTTGGATCCCTGGTTTTTCTTGCGACAGAGATTGTGCCGTTTTTACTACGCCGATTGGGCGAGCTGTACCGGACCCTGCGGCTGGATGTTCTTTTGAGCGCCAATCTCAAGGGGTTGGGCCGCGTGAATCTTTTGGGTTTCCGGACTTCCGTAGGCCACGAGTTTGCGTCTGCGCGTTCGGCGCGCTACCTCTCGCCGTTTCTGCGTTATTTTATCCGGGATAAAAATATTTTTATCCGTAATATCCGCGGAATTTATCTGGCTCAGGATAAAAATCCATTTCAGACTCGCTGGAGCGAATTAAATAATGAGAGTGATGTTCTTCCGGCGGAATCCGGTTTGGTGGCCAGCCTGAACGCGCTTTATCCCGCCAAAGCGGGTGAACCGCGCAAACTCCAGCTGGAAGATTTCAGCCTTGCTCTTTTGCGTAAGGTGGAAAAAACATTGACGCAAAAAACACGCGATGTTGATTTTGAACGTAAAAAGCATGTCAAAGAGCAATCCTTGCTGGATGAACACGCGCAAAAATTCTGGATTCATACGATCGGCATTGGACTTTCGCTTATCGTCGTGGGTCCGGTGCTTGGGATTTTCTTCCAGGGGGCTTTTGCCGCGGCCGGGCTAACCTTTGCGCTTTGGAAAGTAATCGCTGTGACCTCGCTTGTCATGGTTTTCATGGAGCATGAAGTGGCCAATAACTTTTTGGGCCTGCTGCAGAACTTTGGGGCGTTTGCCAAAAAGAGCCTGCTGCATCTTATTCTCGGGCTGGTGTCAGTGCCTGTTCTGCCTTTTTATTTCTTTCTGCAGTTGATGATGTCCTTTATTCAGAAGCTGGTTTATTTCGGCGCCTATCATTTTCAGGGAACTTATCGCCGGACCTATTTTGTCGATCAAAACGGCAAGCCGGACATGGCGGCGCTGAAAGCCGTGCTGGAAACTTCTCTAAAAGGTGAGAAAGCCACGTTGGAAAACACGCTGGCGGGTTTGAATTTGACGGGGGATGCTGCCGAGGCCGCTCAGGCGCTCTTGCAGCTTGCGCGCACTTCCCATAACGCGGATTGGGAAACACTCAAAGCCGGTGCGGACAAGCAGATTCAGGCGTTGAGCGCGGTACTGCCGCAAGGTTCGGATGCGATTGCGTTGCGCGGACTTTTTGATGGGGAAGTCGCGAAGCAGAAACGGTTGAATGCGATCGACAATTATCTGGCACGCAGCCCAACTTTTACAGCGCGTGTTTTGCGTTGGACCGGACTGGCCGGCTTGATCCGTTTCTTTAGAATCCCCGCCCTCATTCGAAGTCTTACCCAGCGCGTCCGCGAATCCGAAGAGCCTGTTTTTGCGGCCATCCGCGACGTTCTTTCCGATATTTCAAATCCGCTCGGCGGTTTCTTCCAATGGTTTGTCTTTGGCCGCGGCGGACTTTTCCTGCGCGGCCTCGTGGCGGGCTTGCCGTTGATGTTCGGTCCTACGGGTGCGTTTATTGCGCTCGGAATCTGGCTCTTTTACGTGGGCTGGGCCATTGTCCATGAACGCGAGAACCCGATCGCAAAACTGATTGCCTGGACCCGGGGGATTGTGCGTGCCGATACCGAAGGGCGCCAGG
>JAHFHB010000322.1 GCA_023247135.1 Candidatus Omnitrophota bacterium | reverse complement strand
GAATGAAAAGACTCAGAAGCATGATGACGCCGCCTACAAAATAAGTCCAATAGCTGGCGGCATTCAGTTTTGGAAACGCCATATCCGGTGCGCCGATCTGCAGAGGCACAACATAATTGCCGAAAGCGCCGACTCCGAGCGGAACGACCCCAAGGAAAATCATGATGGTGCCGTGCATGGCGCCGAGCTGATTGTAAAACTCCGGAAGCATGATGCCTGAGGTCATTTGTTTGTCGCTGAAAAGATTCGCCAGCCATTCCCACGGCAGGGGCTGTCCGGGATAAGCCAGCTGCCAACGCATAAGCATCATCAGGCTGAATCCGAAAAAGAGAAAAATCAACGAGGTGATCCCGTATTGAATGCCGATCACTTTGTGATCGACGGAAAAAATGTACTTCTGCCAAAAAGGCAACGCGTGTTCTTTGGGATGATCATGCGCGTGATCGTGATGGCTCATGAGGCAATATCCTTAGGTTGTGCAGGCGCGGCAGCCGGGACGGCCGCAGGTAGGGCGGGCGCCGGGGGCTCGGGCTGCTTGGTATTTTCCGCAATCCACTTCTCGAAATCTTCCTTCGTATGCACGGAAAAAAATCCGCGCATGCGGTAGTGACCAAGGCCGCAAAGCTGGGCACAGGCAATTTCAAAATCACCGGTTCTTTTTGCTTCAAACCAAAGCGGAATTTCCTGCCCGGGGACGGCATCCTGTTTGACTCGCATGACGGGCAGAAAAAAACTATGAATCACGTCTTTAGAGGTGAGGTGCACGATGACCGGCTGGTGTTCGGGGATGTGCAGTTGATTAATGGTCGTAATGTCGTCTTTGCCGGCCGGATCCGCAGGGTCGAGGCCGAGAGGATTGTCGGGGCTCATGAGTTCGGATTTGACGCGTCCAAAAACTTTGTCGGCGCCGGGATAATGAATGTTCCAGGCAAACTGCTCGGCCACGACGCGCACTTCCAGGGATTTGTCTTTGGCCGGCATTTGATTGCGCACTTGCTGCATGATGGGGAATGAAAAGCCAACGAGCAGGGCCACTTCGAAAAGCGCGACAAAAACCTCAAGGTAGGTCGGCGCCTTGAAGTGTTTGACGTGGTATTCGGCTTTGTGGCCGGGCCGTGCGCGAAACCGGATGAGCGTATAAATCATGAAGAGCAGCCAGCCGGTGAAGATGACGATCATGAAGATATGAAGAGCGCAAATAAGCCGGTCGATGGCGGCTCCGTGAACGGAGATATCTGCGGGTAAGCCGAAACCGTAAAGTTTTTCCATGGAGCGCCTTTCCCTCTGAGGGGCACGGTATAAAAAGGAAGTTGGGTCTGTATCGGCAATGATCCGTGGAAAGTGTACAAAAACCAGCGCGGTTGGTCAAGGGGGCGCTGGACGCTCGGGCCGGGTTTTGGTAGCATTCGCCGCATGTCATCCAAGACGAATAGGCTTTATCTGGCTTCGCAGTCGCCGCGGCGGCGCGAAATTTTGACGCGCATGAAAGTGCGCTTTCGTGTTGTGCGCTCGCACTACGAAGAGCGCATGATTGCGGGGCTGTCGGCGGTGGAGCTGGCGCTGCGCCACGCCGAAGGCAAGGCTTGCCATGCGGTGGTGCCGAAAAACGCGCGGTTTGTGATGGGTGCGGATACGGTAGTGGCTTGCCGGGGAAAAATTCTTGGCAAGCCGCGAGGGGAAAAGGAAGCGCTTGCGATGATCCGGCTGCTTTCCGGCCGGGTCAATGAAGTGGTGACCGGCATTGCGCTTTTGGATCTCAAAACTGGTATCTTGACCCGGGCCGCGGCGCACTCGCGCGTGCGTATTAAAAAAATGTCGGCCGCTGGATGCTTGGCTTACGTCCGCAATTCTCACCCGTATGACAAAGCCGGCGGGTACGCCATCCAGGGAGGCCCGCGCATTGCCCGCCGCCTGAGCGGTTCCTATTCCAACATTGTGGGTTTTCCACGCGAGCTTGTGCGCCGCCTGCTTCAAGACGCCGGCTTAAGCCGAGGCCGTTGATCTTGGGTTTTGTGGCGGTTGCTGTTATACTGAATTCTCGCATTAATACCCAAAGGATTTTTAGCCTTGAAAGCAAGGCCGAAGTAATTGCGGAGGAGTTTCATGAACAGCAGTCCGTCTAAAAAAAATCTTGTATGGCTGGACATGGAAATGACCGGCCTGGATCCTGAGCGCGAAGGCATTCTGGAAATCGCGACGATTGTAACCGATGGCGATCTGAAAATCATCGCGGAAGGCCCCAGTCTCGTTGTGCACCAAACGCCCAGGCTTTTAAAGGGGATGGATGCGTGGAATCAAAAGCAGCACGGGTCATCCGGCTTGATCGAGGCCTGCAAAAAATCAAAAATCAGCGTGAAAGATGCTGAAAAAGAAACGCTCGCCTTTTTGAAACAGCATTGTGTGGAGGGGCAGTCGCCGCTTTGCGGCAACAGCGTGCATCACGACCGCAGGTTTTTGGTGCGCTACATGCCGGAGCTGAACCGCTTTTTACACTACCGGATTATTGACGTGAGTTCTGTGAAGGGGCTGGTGCAGCGCTGGTATTCCTCAAGCAAGCTCAAGAAACTGCCTTCGAAGAACAGCGCTCACCGCGCACTGGATGATATCCGTGAATCGGTCGAAGAGCTCAAAATTTTGCGGAAACATTTTTTCCGCAAAACGCGGGTTAAATCCTAGCCAGCTTATTTCCCGGAATCAGCGCTGGTGACTTCGCTGCCGTCATCTGCGTCTGGGCCGCCGGCGCCGCAAGCAAACGCCGTTGCGATCTGTCCTGCCATCAAAACCACCGCTAAGATCAAAGCGTAAAT
>JAHFHB010000044.1:2787-10207 GCA_023247135.1 Candidatus Omnitrophota bacterium | reverse complement strand
GTGTTTGAAGGGAACATTTTAAGGCGATGCAAAAACAGTTCAAAAAAATAATGGCAGCAACGTTGGCCGTCACGCTGGCCGTGACCGGATATCCCTCTGTGCCCGCGCATGCGGCGTCTGGAGCAGCGATCAGCCTTTCCGCAGATTTTCCTGTGGACGTGTCGCGTCTTGAAATTCCTGGCCGGTTGGGACGAATCCAGGAAGCGTATTTGAAAGATCGCGGTAAAACGGTGCTTCTTATTCAGGATGCGCATGCGGTGCCTGAGGCCGCGCGCAGTATCGCGGGTTTAATCCAATTTTTCGAAAAAGAATACGGTGTGCCTCTGGTCACATTTGAAGGCGCCAAGGGGCGCCTGGATGCGGATCTGTTCCGGAGTTTTCCGGACAAAGCGCTGCTCAAAAAAGTGTTCAAGCAAATCCATGATCGCGGTGAATTGGCGGGTGTTTCAGCCGCCGCGCTTTTTGGAGACAACCCCGGAACGACTTTCGAGGGCCTTGAAGATTGGCCTGTGTACGAAGAGGGGTATCGTTATTTTCAGGAAGCGCTGCGGCAGGAAGAAACGCTGACCCGAAAAGTCGAAACCCTGCAGGCAGAGTTATTGCGGAAGAAAAAAGCGGTTTATGATTCTCGGGCACTGGAGTTTGACCGCGCGGCGGAAAATTTTTATACGGACAAGATCAATGTGCCGGAGCTGCTTAAGGTTCTGCGGCGGTTTAATGTGCCGGCTCAGGGGACAGGGCTTCAAGCGCTGTTGAATGAACTCAAGACTTCTGAAACGGCGCAGGGAGATTTGCGGCGTGAAGCCGCTATGCTTGCGGAACAGTTCTTTAAATCTTCAGGCGGCCGCCTCGAGCCCCGCGAGTCTGCAGAATTCAATCAGAAGCGCCAGGCATTCCAGACCGGAGCGTTGAGCCCGGGCGCGTTTGCTCACGATCTGCGAGCGTTGGCTAAAACGCACGGCGTACATCTGAACTTGCCGCCGGCGCTGCGCGGCGCGTTAAAAAACGCGCGCAAGCTCCGCGACCTTCAAGGCACGCAATTCATGCGGGAGCTTGAACAGTGGATGATAGAAATCAAGGCGCTGCTGTTTAAAACGGATGCTGAGCGCGCGCTTGATGCCGAAAGCCGGCGGCTGTATCTCCTCAAAAAACTTGCATCTCTGGAACTCTCGTATCGTGAGTGGCAGGAGATTCCAAAGCTGAATAAAGACGCCTCTTTTAAGAGTGCGCGTGCATTTTACCAGAATGCCGAAAATCGTGACGGTGCGTTGTTTAAAAATCTCTCGCGGCTCATGAAAAAACACCCGGCCAAGGACTCCCGTATGAATATTTCCGAGAAAGCGCTGGTGGTGACCGGAGGATTTCATGCGCAGGGCCTGACACAGCGCTTCAGGGAAAACGGCATCAGCTATCTTGTGATCGCGCCCGCGATTCGCGAACTCCCTGAGAAATCAAACTACAAAGCCCAGATGCAGGGACACGTTAGCTGGGAAAAATATTTCAGGATTGACTCCGATGGCCGGATGAATCTGTACGATGCGTTTGTGCGCTATGTGCGTGATTGTTTACTCGAGACCGGTGTAGGGGCCCTGCAAGTAGGTGGCCATATGCCCCTACAAATAAGGTTCTGGCGCGATCAAATCATCCGCGACCTGGCGGATCAGGGCCGCGCCGGTGAGGCGAGCCACTACACCCGTTTTCTCGATGAACTGAACTCTGCAGCGCAAAAAAGCGGCGCTGATTTTTACCCGCTTTCGACAGACTTTCTAAAAAGATTGCGCGGCTTTATCGACGGACTGCGCGGACTCAAGGAAACCAATCGAATCAATGAACAAAATATTCTGAACTTGCTTTCGTCGCACACGATGGGCGTGGCGGCTGTGAATGGCCAGTTTGAACCTGACCTTACTTTATTTGCCCCCACCCTGCCCTCCCCCGCAATGCGGGGGAGGGATAGGGAGGGGGAGCAAACTCGCTCGGAGATGCGCTCCACCAGTCAACCGGATGATTTGCAGCCAAAGCAAGCTTCTAAGCCGTTGCCAGAGGCTTATCTGCCGCCTGCGCTCGCGGGACGATTTGAAAACGCGAGCGAAGCATTGCTGCGAGATCTGAGAAACCAGCTTTTTAAAGGCAGCGTAACTTTCACCGCCGGATCTTCGTTTAAAGGGAATTTTTGGGATGAGGACGATGAGGAATTTATCGGGACTTACCGTGATGCTTTTGTCGCGCGCCAGGTTGTGCGGGATTACTTCGAGATTATTAACTCCGGAGAAAACTTTTACCGGCAAATGGCTGACCTTGCACATGAATTAGTGACAAATATTTTGGATCATGGCAGCCACGGCACGCTTGAGATTCGTAAGGTCGAGGAAAATGCACGGTTTTTTTACGATTTTATCAGCGATGATCAAGGCCCCGGCATGGAAAACCCGGGTGAGATTGCACTCGCTAGTGAAACCCGCGGCCGTCGCGGGCATGGATTCAGGATTATCAATAAGCTGACCGCTGCGCATGTCGAGATTCTTTCTTTGGGGAAACACTGGGTTCGTAATGCCGCAGGCGTCTACGAACTTGCCGGCGCTAGTGATCGCACAATCGGGACACGTATCGTGATTCGTGTCCCTTTTCCCAGATCACAGCGTTCAGAAATGCGGAAAGAGAGAAGTGTTTTACAGGAAATCGGCGTGCGAATTGGCCTTCCGGCATTGGCACTCAGCCTCGGTGTTTTCTCTACTTTCCTGACTCACCACCTTGAAAGCCTGCCAGTTTCCGCAACGGCTCTCAGAGCTTTGCAATTCGCGCTTGGCTCCCTGACAGCACTGGGCATGGTTTCGGCGGCAAACTTCATGGGGCAGTGGCGCATGTCCGGCCTGCAGCCCAGCTGGAAGCGTGCTTTGCGTTTCGCCGGGATTATTCAAATCGCGTTTCTGTTCTGGTTTTTTATGAAACCGCTTTTGCGTATTTACCTGAACGATTTTGGCGCGGCGGCCATGGTTGCTGTTGACACGCTTTTGTCTTTGGTGCTTAGCCGCTTTATGAGTTATCTGATTTTTAAAGCCGAGAAACAGCCGCCGGAAGAAATCCGCCAAAGCATGCGCGAAAAATTCTGGCTGGGTTACGGGCTGAACTCCGCTATTTGGGCAGTGTTCAATGCGGGCATCTACTCGATACCTAAAGATTGGGCCTGGACGATTCCGATCGCTTCCGACACCGTGGGCTTTTTGATGGGAGTGACGTTTGCGGGTTATGTATACGGCGAATCGGTCAAAGGCCGCATGCCGGCGATTTGGCGCAGGCTCGGCATGCTCACCCCTGCGGTCAGCGGTGCGGTGGCCGGGTTTTATTTGCTTGGCCCCGCTCTCGGCACGACGCTCGGCATTTTAAGCGGAGGCTTACTCGGCATTTTGTGGAGTTTGCTTGCAGCACGCCCCTACGTGATGCAAATGCTTGAGGAAATTCCGGGGGTGACGCCGCTGCCTGTGAGCAAGGCCGGAAAACTGGCGGCAGAAGCGCCCGATGGTTTTCTCCGGCTGCTCAGCGAGAAAAAGATACGCCTGATTCTGGATCCGAAAAAACTCAGGCGCCTTTGGGTGGTTCCGAGCCTGTGGCCTTGGCGTAAAACCGAACTTCAACAGGCTGGCCGGGGCAACTTTGCGCAAGTCTTTGTTTATCCCGGGCATCGCGGGGCAGTCAAGGTCGCCCGGGATTTACCCTTTCACTTGTGGGTGGAGCGGGACCATTTACAAGACATCAAAAATAGCTTGCCTGATTTGATTCGCTCCGGTGCAATTCCAGAAGTAGTTCAGCAGGGGTTTTTGAACAAGGTGTTTTACCTTGCTGTAAGCGGGCCTGCGGACGCTAAAAATTTACAGGAGTTAGAGGGAAACCCGAAAATTTTATTCCAGCGGCGCTTACAAATCATTCTCGAAGCCGGCCGGATTTTAAAAGAACTCAACCAGGCCGGTTGGATTCACAATGACGTCAAGCCACAGAATATTCTTGTCGGCGAGCATGGCCAGGGGGCGGTCCAGATGATTGATTTTGGCGTCGCGAAGCCCGCGAGTCAGCACGATTTTAAAGATTTAATGGACCTGCTTTCTGCCGCAAAACCTTTTCTGGCGAGCGCGCCGGATTCCCAGGTCAGTGAAGATGAAATGACGAAGTTTTCCAACGCTCAGACATGGGACGAGTTTATTGAGACGCTTGAATCCTGGCGCGTTCGTTCCGAGATGCGGTCGGTTGAAAAGCATGTCACTTTCAGATTGCCGGGTGTGTCGGTCAGGGCGAACAAGATCGGCTTGAGCAAAAATCCTCCGCCGGAAGTGCATCTGATGCACATTACCACGCGCCGCCATTTTGAGTTTTTGAGAGCCGCTTTGGGGCCGGACTGGGAGCGGGAAACAGGAGACAGGCCGACGGTTTTATTTTTCTATCGCCGCATTGGGCGGCATCCTGCTCCGGTCGGTATTTCAGTCCTGCGTAAAAAGGGCGGCGTGATTCTAGTGCCTTTTGTGGATAGGCAGCATCCTAATGACGTCGCGCTTCCCGAAGAATGGGAGGCCGGACACGGTGCCCTGCAGTTGGAGCTTTCCCGTGATCAGGCGCTGCGAAACGAGTTTGCGGAATGGTGGGGCGACAAAGGCCGGTTGCTGCACACCCTGAACATGCGCGATCATCGCAACTATATTTTGCTGCACCCGCTTTTTTATACGCGAGCCGTTTTTAATCAGCAGCGTTCGACAAATTATGATTTTTTAAACATGGATTATGTTCCGCGCATCGCTGTCGTCAAGCCCGGTCCTGGTGTGAAAGAAGTGCAGTGGTATGGGGGCTTCGACTACGCACAGCATGATGATGCTTTGAGCGGCCGGGGGAACAGTTTGTGGGACACCAAAGGTTATCTGGCCATTCTGGGGGAGCGTATGTTTGCCCGCGAGCTGGGCGGTTCAGCGCCTCCGGCTGAGCTCATGCCGTTTCATGCCTACCGTAAAGTGCATTACGTCAAACCCGCTTCTTTGGAGAATGCCTTGCTCTGGCTCTTTGATTTCACGCAAAACATGATGGCACATTCCGAAAAACCGCACTATCCGCGTGTGATGGGCAGTAAAACCATGATGCCGTGGTTTTTTTGGAGCGCGCAGGCTTCGTTCAGGCGCACCGGAAAAAATAAAGCGGATGTCTTTTTAAAATTTTCGGATCCGCTCAAAAAATTCAAATACCGTTTTCACATCGAGCTTTTCCGTAAACGCATTCCGGGTACTTTGAAATGGGAAGAAGGCCTGCGCTTCGGCGAGGCCACGGTCTACAACGAGTTTGGTTTTAGCGCGCGGCCGATCAAAGATGCCGAAACACTGCGCATGGTTTCCAATCTGGCGCGCCTGACGTTTGGCCTTGCCCAGCAAAGAGGCAGCGGCGATTTCCTCAGGTCTATTCCCACGGAAGACAATTTTCGCGAAGCCGTGATCGATTGGGTGGCTCCGGCGCCCACCCGCTCGGAGGTTCGGCGCTCACCTTTTTTGCATCAGGGCAAGCTGACAAGGCAATCGTTTGACACCTTGCGGAGTGTGTTCGAGAAGAAGGAAGTGACGGCGCAGTTTCGCGAGCGACTCATGGCGGTGATAACTAAAGTGGCGAAAAGAGCGTATCTTTCCGACGAAAAGCAGGCTTTGTTTGAAAGACGCATGGCAGAGCTCAAGAGCAAGGATTTGAAAATTTACTCCATTCCGCCGCAGTCGCTTGGGCCGGAGGATTATCTGGAGGGTCTTTATGATGATGCCCGGCATAAACTTTATGTTAGTGAGGATTACCTGGCCTTTCTTGAAGACCATGGGCCGCCTGTCGAGGATTATGACCGTAAACTTTTTCATGAAATCATGTATCCGGCGCGCAAAGTGCTGGTGCTGGGTGCGTCGGGATTTTTAGGCGGGGAAATTTATCAAACCTTGAGTCGGACTTATCCGGATGTGGTTGGAACTGCACACACGAAAGCCGGCGAGGGATGGGTTTCTGTCGACGTCACGCGCGAAGCCGACATAGTAAAGCTGATTGAACAGGAAAAGCCCGATGCGATTGTCTATGCTGCCGGCGTTGCCGATCTGCAACAGGCCGAAAACGACCGGAGCCAGGCCGCGCGTCTGAATGCCATGGTGCCTGAAATGCTGGCGCGGCATTTCAAGGGTCAGCTCATTTATCTTTCAACGGATTATGTTTTTGATGGCAAAGCCCCGCCATATGCGCCGTCTGCTGAAGCCGCCCCGCTTAATTTTTACGGCGAAACAAAGATTCAAGGCGAACAAGCCGTGCTGGCGCATCCGCAAAATACGGTCATTCGGTTCGGTTTGGTGTACGGCGCGGGCAACCTGACCCTGCGCGATCCCATGCAGCAATTCGTTTTGCACATGGAAGGATTTCAACAGGGCGACGCGCCGCTTGTGCTGGACGATACGCAGATCCGGCACCCGGTCTGGATTCAGGATATTGCCGATCTGGCTGTGAATTCTGTCAATGAACGGCAGCAGGGTGTTTTACAGATTAATGGGGACGAGGGCCTGACCAAACTGCAGTTTGCCAGGGAAATTGAAAAGGCTTATCGTGAGGCCGTGTCTCGGGAGAGCATGCAGTCTGAAGCGCTGCCCGCAGGACCGTTCTGGGTTGCACCCGCTGCGCCGCAAGGGGGCGTCGCCCGCCCGCAAAATGCCCAAATGCAGAACTCGGCCATTCCTACGCCGCTTTCCGATGCCGTGAGTTCAATGATTTTCAGACATGATGGGCTGACTCCGCGGCATGTGTATCAGGCGCTGCTGACGGGTGACGCAAAAACTTTTAACCGTCTCACGCATGCGCTCACCCGCAAAGGAATTCGCTGGGTCATCACCGGTTCTCCTGAAAAACTTCCGCCGTGGCAGGGTGTCACGCCTGAAATTTTCCGCTATGCGGATCGCGCAAAAATCCACGATGTTCTCACCCAAGGTTTCGAGATGACGGCAGCCAGCCGTATCCGCATGGATCGTGCCATTGACGCAGGAATTTTAAGCTCGCCAGAATCCGAACTTCAGGTGCTTTTTTCAAAACAGGTTCAGGGCGCCGGCAAAGAACCTTATTTTGAACTGGGCATGCTGTCATCGCGTCCCAACGCCAATGCTTTGACTTATCTTTCGCTGCACGGATACAACGAAACCATGAGCGGGGGTATTTCGCGCAAAATCTGGGTGCCATTGCGGGCCAAAGATGACATGTCTGTCGTCTCAAAAGAACTTATGGGGGGCTCCTTTAGTTCAGTCAGGCGCGTCATGCGGCCCGATGGTCACACCCTGATTGAAAAACGCGCTGTGATCGCCGAAGACGGCGGCAAGCTGAGGGACGAAGCAAACTACATGCGGCGCTTGCAGGATAGCGGGGACCCTGCGGGAAGGTGGTTCCC
>JAHFHB010000044.1:0-2777 GCA_023247135.1 Candidatus Omnitrophota bacterium | reverse complement strand
CGGGGGAGACACGGGTTGAAATGGAGGACATCCCCTGGCCCAATCTCTCGGAAATCATTCACTGGTCCTTTCCGCAAGAAGCCTTTGACTTCGAAGGCCTTCGGCGAAGCAATATTTCCAGGAGAACATTGCTGCAGGTTGCCCAGGATATTTACCGGACTTTGACCCCTGATTTTTACTCCCAAAAGCAAAGTGAAACCCCGCCGGATTTCCTCGAGCGCTACCATTTTCAAAAGGTACGAGAGCGCTGGCAGAAAGCGGCAAAGAAATCAGAATTTGTCCGCAGGCTTTTAGCGGCCCCGTACCTTGAATTTGGCGATGAGGCCCCGTCCCTGATGCCCAATCTTGGCACCATGATGCAGGTGCTTCAGCGCATCACGGCGGCGCACCCGAAGTTTTTTATGCCGCCCTATCTTTCCAAACAGATTGGCGATCTGCATGCGGGCAACATCCTCGTAGATCCCTTTGATTACATTGCCAGCGGTGAAATCCGGCATATCAAGCTCGTGGACCCCAAGTACCTGCCCGAGGGAAATGACCCGCTTTATGATTTCGCCAAGCTGCTGCACAATTATTTTGGCCACTACGACCTGGCGATTGATCATTCGCAGTCTTTCCACTTCATCGTAGATTTTCCCGGAGAGACCCATGCGTCCGCCTCTTTCCACGCAGACCTCGATGGTGAGGCCGTGGGTACAAAAATAACGCTGAGCAGAATCAATCTGTTCAATCAAGAGTTGATCGGCTTTCTCCAGAGCGCGAATTCAGACCGTTTATTCCCTTTCGAGAAAGATCCGATCGCCTGGCGCATGCGCCTGCTTTTCACACACGCGACTTTGATGGCCGGTCTTTTGCCCTACCATGCGGCCAGTGAGGCCAAAGTCAGCGTTATTTACGAACGTACCGCGCACCTGCTGTACATGCTGATCGATGCGCTGCATGCCCAGGGCATGCTGAAAAAGACCCCCGGTTTACATAAGGCCTGGGTGGCGCTGGAAAAGGCCCGCGTAAAAAACAACCGCTCTGCTTTCGAAAAAGCCCTTCACCAAATAGAAGCGGTGATCACTGTTCGTTCCGAGATGAGGGCTGACGCCTTCACCCTATCCCCCCCTCGCAATGCGGGGGAGGGCAGGGAGGGGGAGCGCTTACCTGAAGCAAACAATATTTTTGAGGTGATGTGGAATGCCACAGAAGGCCATCCCTTTAAACAGCGGGTTCGGCTTTATGCGGCCAAAATGGCCGAACTTTTTGCGCAGGATGAATCTCAAGTTGCGGCGATTCAAAATGACGCGGCACGGCTGCGCGTTTTTATGCTGCCGCAGGATGCCGCCGGCTGGTTTCTGCATAAATTTACCTCGTGGCTGCGCGCAGAATTTTTCTACCTGTTTGATTCGCCTGCTCCCGGCAATTCAGCCGTCACAAAGCCCTTTACCTACTGGGACATTTTATGGACATTGCTGGGCGTGATTCTTTTCCCATTCGTGTTGGGAGGTTTTACATTTTTTGCGGCATTTAGGTCTTTTCGGAAGGCATTGAGCGACCCAGTAAAGCCTACTGAGGCGCGCCAACTCTATGACGGGGTTGCATTTTATACAAAGGCGCCAACCTTGCGGAGCATCACGCATGAGCTGTGGCATTGGCTTAGATCCAAAGAATACATACGCTCCGATGTACCACTTGTGGTCATATCGAATGCTTATTTAGACAAGGGGGTCACAAGATTTCACGGGGATGCAGAGCTGGCCTTTCAAGCGCTCAAAGACATGGAGGGTGTGTTGGCGCCGTACTTACGTCAGGATTTAGGACAGCTTTCGTGGGCCGAAAGAACATCAAGGTTGCTCGAGTATCACGACCCAGAGCAGGTGCATTGGAAGCTTATGGGAGATATCTTGAATTTTTTTGACGTTGCATTACAACCTAGTTTAGAAAGCGGCCCGGTCGCGATTCCAACCTGGTTTTTCCTCCGGATGAACTTATTTGGGAACTGGGACACGCTTGATTTGGACAGCCCCGAGTCTCAGCAGGTGCTAGAGCGGTTAGCAGACATCAGTATGAGCTTGGCATCTTCAGCGGTTTTCGGGATGAGCGCTGGAAGTATTTCCACGGCGGTCTCTGCGGCGCGTGATGGATTGCCCCCTGATCATCCGGCGTCAGTGCGTTTACCACAGCTCGTTGAAACCTGGCTTCAGCGTCTGCAAAAACCCGAAATCCGCGCCCTCTTTCCAGAAAGTGCCAGGCACCCGGACGGGGGACAGGTAGAAAAATCCCGCTCCGAGATGCGTTCCGCGGATGAGACGACGAAGGGGGGCGCTGCACAAGACCTGTTTCGTTTTCAAATGATGGAACAAACGAAGAACCAGGCCTTTTGGCAGTGGTTCGATGCTCCCGGGCGCAGCGAGGATCGCGAACTCTTTAACCGGATTGTAGCTTCCGGCGATGCAGGCCTCCGGGAATTGCTTGCGCAGTATCCCGAAAAAATTTACGTGAAGGAAGTGGTCAATGAGCAGGGAGCGTTTGTGCTCGACCCGGACGATGGCCGTACGGTCTATCTGAAACTGACGGAGCCTTTCGGTGAAATTACGGAACTGCGTCTCAAGGGCGTCCGTTTGCGCCGTGGAACGGATGGACAGATTGAGGCTTATGGATACGATGGCAAGGGTTATGTGCCGGTGGAAGTCTCCGTAAAAGCGCCGGGACAATTTTTGTTCAAAAAAAAACAGGCAGGGTATAAAGCGTTTGGAGGTGCCGGCCTGGCGTCGGCTTTAAATGAGCAGGGA
>JAHFHB010000043.1 GCA_023247135.1 Candidatus Omnitrophota bacterium | reverse complement strand
AAAGTTACGGCGCACAAAGGGGATTTCGGGCGTATCTTTATTTTGGCCGGATCACGCGGTATGCATGGCGCTGCGCATCTGGCCGGCATGGGCGCGCTGCGCTCGGGCGCAGGACTTGTGACCGTCGGTGTCCCCGAAGCGATTTATGCAGTGGCGGCACGGCGCGAAGCCGAGGTCATGGTCAAGCCGTTCGCCGGCAGCGCTCGAGGAACTTTTTCTTTGAAAAGTCTGGCGCCGGTCCGAAAAGCGCTGGCCGGCCAGAATGTACTGGCGGCAGGGCCCGGAATTTCGCGCCGCCCTGAGGCCGCTCTTTTTTTACGGCGCCTGCTTTCTGAATTTCCAGGCCCCGTGGTGCTGGATGCCGACGGCCTGAACGCGTTCGAAAATCATCCGGAGCGTCTTGGCACATTGCGCGGACGTTTGATTGTGACGCCGCACGCGGGAGAGTTCAATCGTTTGTTTCAAAAAGCCGGTTTTTGCGCGGATTCAAAAAAGGCAGCAGGTGCGGCCCGCCAGTTTGGTTTCTGGATTATTCTCAAAGGGCACAAAACGGTGGTGGCTGCGCCGGATGGGCAAGTTTATTTGAATACAACCGGTAATCCCGGCATGGCCACGGCCGGTTCCGGCGATGTCTTGACCGGAGTCATCGCCGCACTGCTGGGGCAGGAATTCAGTTTCTGGGACGCCGCGCGCTTTGGAGTCTATCTGCACGGGCTGGCGGGTGATTTGGCGGCCCGCAAAACCGGCGAAGTCAGTCTTACCGCGGGCGATATTGTGGCGTTTCTTCCGGCCGCGTTCCGAAAAATATTTTCTGGGAACCGCCGGTAATTTTTTCAGGGAGGTCCTTATGGATTGGCTGCAAATTTTTGAAACTCAATTTGGGGACAACAGCGTGCGTGCGTATGCGGTTTCTTTGGCAGTATGCGCTTCAGCCTGGGTTCTGATTTCTGTCGCGGGTTGCCTGCTGCAGCGGTATTTGAGGGAATTGAAAACCCATGCTGCGGGCATGGCCCGTTTTTATCAGATGCTTAAAGAGGCTCTCTGGCCGGTTTTGTATTTCGGAGCGCTTCTTTTCTCCGCCCGCGATTTAAAACTGCCAGAGTCTTTTCTGAAACTGGCGCAGGCCGGCCTGGCCGCCATCGCAACTTTTCAGGTGACTCGCATCATCGCCTCCGTTTCAGGCTCGTATCTCGAAGAGACTTTCGTTAAAAAAAGAAATAGTTTTAACGGAATGCGCTTTTCGTCAGGGTTTTTGACGGTACTGCGTTTTGTGATTTGGAGCTTGGGAATCATTTTCCTGCTGGCCAATCTGGGCGTCAATATTTCCGCGGTGCTGGCGGGTTTGGGGATCGGCGGCGTGGCGGTGGCTCTGGCCTCTCAAACGATTTTGGGAGATCTGTTTAATTATTTTGTTATTTTTTTCGACAAGCCTTTTGAGGAAGATGATTTCATTGCCGTCGACGATTACATGGGAACGATTGAACATATCGGGATTAAGACGACCAAGATCCGTTCGCTGGACGGCGAACAGATCATTCTTCCGAATACGAGCCTGACTTCAAGCCGTATTCGCAACTACAAGCACATGGAGAAACGCCGGGTATTGATGAAGCTGGGAGTGACCTATGAAACAAGCGGGGAAAAAGTAAAGCGCGCTGTTGAGATCGTGCGTACCCAGATTCAGGGGCAGCAAGATACCTTGATCGACCGGGTTCATTTTGTGGGTTTCGGGGACTCTGCGTTGAATCTGGAAGCTGCCTTTTATATTTTGCAGACGGATTACGTGAAGTGCATGGACACGCGGCAGGAAATCAATTTTGGCATCATGCAGGCTTTCCGCAGCGAGGGGATTGAATTTGCCTACCCGACGCAAACCGTTTACCAAAAACAATTGTGAGTTTTTATGAATCTTGACGAAGCTTGGCAGCAGGCCTTAAAAAATACGGCGATTTTGCGCGCCCGCGTCCGGCCGCTGGAAACTTTCGAAACAACGCGTCTGCCTTATATTTTTCTGGCCGCCTCGCTGGTGAATCGCGGCGACACCGTGGTGCGTAGGGGCGAGGTCTTTGTCGAGAAACCCGCCATTATCCTCCCGGAGCACCTGCCCCAGTTTGGCGGATTTGAACTGGAAGAAGCGGGGGCCGGCCACGACTTCATGACGACCTACCTGATGGTCCGCGGCATTCGGTTTCCTTCCCTGAAATATCAAAATAAAACAGAATCGCTGGATGTGTTTGAAGGCCACTTGGAGCATGCGTCCGGATTTTACCGCGACAGGCTTGCGCAGGCGGAGGACGTCCAGACCGGCCTGGTGACGGGAGTGGAGGACTGCTGGCAGTTTTCCATTTTGATTTTAATGGCGCATCAGATTTTAAGACAGGCCGATGGAGATATCCGCCGCCTCATGGAAAAATTCCGCCGAGAGGCTGGTCAATAAGCTATGGATTCTTCGCGTTATGATTTTTTGCTGAACACGCGCACGGGCGCAAAGTGGAAGAACCTGGGCACCGGCCGGCGCGCCGGCGTGGCCGTGCCGCTTTTCAGCGTGTATTCTGAAAATAGCGTGGGCATCGGAGAAATTCCGGACATCGCGCTCCTGGCGGATTGGTGCTGCAAAGCGGGCATGAGCCTTTTGCAGCTGCTGCCGCTCAACGATGCCGGGTTTCGTTTTACGCCTTACGATGCCGAAAGTTCGTTTGCGCTCGATCCCGTTTATCTTTCGCTCGAAAACCTTGCCGAAATCAAAAAGCCTGCCATGGCCCGCAAGCTGGCGCGGCTCCGCAAAGATTTTCCGCTGAATACTCTGAAAGTGAATTACGGAATCAAAAGCCGCAAGCTGGTTTTGCTGCGCGAGATTTTTGACAAGCATGCGGACGTCAAGAGCGCGGGCTTTGAGCGTTTCAAACGCGAGCAGGCATTTTGGCTTCCCGATTATGCACTGTTTAAAGCCGCCAAATCCGTTTACACAAACCGCTCGTGGGAAGATTGGGACGAGCCGCTGCGCCTGCGGCAAAGCGCGGCGCTTGCGGCCCTTGCTAAAAAACACGCGCGGACGATTCTTTTTCAGGAATGGCTGCAGTATCAGCTTTTTTTACAGTTTACTGAAGCACGCCGTAAAGCGCATGCCAAAGGAGTCTGGCTGATGGGCGATTTGCCGTTCCTTGTTTCCAGGGACAGCGCGGAGGTGTGGGCGCATCCGGAATATTTCAAGCTGGAGCTGGCCTCCGGCGCGCCGCCCGATCTTTATTTTGCGCTGGGCCAGCGCTGGGGCATGCCGCCTTACCGCTGGGAAGCGATTGCCGCCAAAGGCTATGACTACGTGGTGCAAAAGTTGCGCTACGCCGAAAATTTTTACGATCTTTACCGCATTGATCACGTCGTGGGCATTTTTCGCGTGTGGACGGTGCCTGTTTCAGAACCGGCCGAATATCATGGTTCGCGCGGTGTTTTTGATCCGGCCGATGAATCTCTCTGGGAAGCGCAGGGCCGGCGGCTTTTGGGGCTGATGATTGACAGCACTTCGATGATGCCGTGCGCCGAGGATCTGGGTGTGGTGCCTGATTGCGCCGTGCGCGTGCTCAGGGAATTCGGAATTCCGGGCATGGATGTTCAGCGCTGGACGCGCGACTGGGGCCAGAGTTATGAATTTAAAGCTCCGCAAGCTTACCGGCCCATCTCGATTGCGCTAGTGACAACGCATGACATGGCGTCTTTCAAGGTCTGGTGGGAGCGGGAAGCCGGTACGGTAGATGCTGAACGTTTTAAAAAAGCCTGCGTGGAAGCGCATCTGAATTTTGACGAGCTGCGCCGGCGTTTGTTTGAAAACGAGACTGCGGCTGCGCGCTTGCGCTGGCGGCGTGATATTTCAGACGCGGGCCGCCTGCTGGCTGTGCTGGGATTGCCGCAGGATAAGGCTTGGGCCTTTCTTGATCTTTACAAGGCGTCTTTTCCGGAGAAAGCACAGTTCTGGAATTTTCTTCATGCGCCGATGACCAGCGCCCAGCCGTACCCTGAAATGTCATCGCCGGAGCTGGTCCGGACTGCGCTTGAAAAAGTCAACGCGGCGGAGTCTGTGTTCTCTGTGCAGTTTTTCTCAGATCTCCTGTGCCTTCATCCGCCGTATCATGCCATGGCCGAAGCGTTCAAGGTCAACCAGCCTGGAACTTTCGGCGATCATAACTGGGCGGCGCGCATGCCCTGCGGGCTGGAAGCACTGCGGACGCGCAGAACCTTGAAGACAGCGCTGAAGAAAATACATGCGGATGCCGGACGAATTTAAAAAAAGCATTTGCGCAAACGGCGCAGGCTTTGTATGGTAGAGGCTCTTTAGCGTAAAGGACTCTTCTCGAATGCCAAAAAAAATGATCGCGGGACTGGGAATCATTTTATTGTCCGTCGGTATTGTTTTCGCCCTGCGCCGCTTTAAACAGCCCGTCAAGACGGCCCCCTTGCCGCTCTCGCTTGAAAAAATGAGAGGGCCGGTCAATGCCCCGGTCAAGATCGAAGTCTTTAGCGACTTCGAATGCCCGGCCTGCCGCGCGGCCATCCCGGAAGAACAAAAATTGCTGACGGAGTATCCCGGGAAAATCAGAATCATCTACTACCACTTTCCGCTCAGCGCGCACCGTTTGTCGCCGCTGGCGCATCTGTGCGCGGAATGCGCCGCCCGGCAGAACCGGTTCTGGACTTTTCACGACAAACTTTATGCGGAACAGCCCAGCTGGGGGATTCTGGCTAATCCGCTTGAGGTTTTTCTGCGGTTTGTGCGCGACGAAGGCCTGGATTTGAATCGTTTTTCCGCGTGTTTGCGGGACGAAGCGGTTCGCAAGCGTATTCTGGATGAAAAACAATATGGCACGTCGCTTCAGGTGAATTCCACCCCGACCTTTTTTATCAACGGCGAGCGTTTCCTCGGCAGTCTGGAATTGAGCCAGGGGGGCGCGGCGCGAATCCGCAAAATTCTGGGAGTTCCGGGTGAACCTGACAAAACCAAGTGAGTGGCTGGCTGCCGGTGTGTCCTGCGCCTTGCGCGTGTTCACCGGAGGTGTTTTTATTTTTTCCGGCTTGGTGAAACTGCTGGAGCCTTATGAAAACTTCCGCGGCATTCTGGCCCAGTATCAGCTCATTCCTCATTTTCTCAACCCGGTTCTGGCGCACAGCATTCCCTGGATCGAGTTCTTGACGGGCGTATTTTTAATCCTCGGGTTCAGCACGGCCCTGGCGGCGTCTCTGGCCGGAGGGCTGGCGGCGGGTTTCGCGCTGCTGCTTGCGGTGAGCATGGCGCTGAAAGCTGGATTGCCTGCCCACTGCGGCTGTTTTGGGCAGGCGTTGGCGTTGTCGCTGAAACAGATGCTTGTGCTGGATCTCGTGAATGCGTTCAGCGGACTTTACCTGGTGCTAAAACCAAGCAGGGCGTTATCTCTGGACGCCCTGTTTCCAGATTCAGAGGCAGGTTAACGCGGATGGAAACCTTCAACATTCTTTTGCTGGAAGATGACCGCGAATACAATGCCCTGGTACGCCAGATGCTGGAGAAGGCGCCGGGCGTGGTGTTTAACATTATGGAAGCGCCGCGCCTTCAGACCGCTTTTCACCTGCTTGAGGCGCACAAGCCGGACCTGATTCTTGCCGATCTGGATCTGCCGGATAGCCGCGGGCTTGACACCCTTCTGGGCTTGCGCCGTCTTTTTAAAGACGGTCCCATCATCCTTTCGGCCGGTGGCGATGAAGAGACCGCGCTTGAGGCTGTGCGTAAAGGCGCCCAGGATTATCTGGTCAAGGGCCATCTGGATGCGCGGCATCTTTTACGTGTTTTACGCTATGCGCTGGAACGACACCGCATTTTGAATGAATTGCATGCGGCCGGCCGGGCCTTGGAACGGCTGGTTACGGTGGATCCGCTGACCGGGCTTCTGAACCGGTGCGGGTTCGAGCAGACGCTGAAAGAAGAGATTGCGTATCTCAAGCGCCGCGGCGAAACGGCTTTTGCGCTTCTTTTGGATATGGACGATTTCAAGCATGTGAATGAAAGTTTCGGGCATTCGGCCGGTGACATTCTGCTTAAAGAGATTGCCGCAAAAATCGAGGGCGCCTTGAGAGCCACGCATGTGGTGGCTAGAATCGGAGGCAATGAATTCGCGGTGCTCCTGAGCGACACGCGCGAAGCGGAAGCCCTGCATGTGGCTGAAAAAATCCGTCTGGTGCTTTCGCAGTCGCCGGTGGCGATCTCGGAAGGGCGCAATGTGTTTGTTTCCTGCAGCCTTGGTCTGGCGGAGCTGGAGCCCCAAACGAGCTCGTTGGAAGAACTCCTGCAGATTCTGCGCGTGTCGCTTTCGCGCAGCAAAAAAAACGGCAAAAATCAATTAAGCGTTTACCAGACCGGCATGTGGCCGTCTGCGACGACTGCTGTGCTGCCGTCTGCGACGACTGCTGCGCTGCCGTCTGCGACGACTGCGGTGCGGCCCGTGGTGGGTTCCCTCGAAACGGACTCGCTTGCGCTTCTGATCGAACAGCTGGCCCTGGCGCGGAATTATTACGCAGTCGTCCAGCCCATTATCCAGCTGGAAACGGGGGAGCGTACCGGTGGAGAACTTTTCAGCCGGTTTTCGCATCCCGAGTTCGGCCAGCCGGATGATTTTTTCAGGCTGGCGCGCGAGGCCCGTCTGCTCGCCCTGATCGACCGGCTGTGCCTGCGAACCTGCCTCAAACAGGCGGCGGAGGCGCGCCTTGAAGGCCAGCTTCATGTGAATTTGTTTCCCTCGACGCTCATTGACATTCCGGTGAGTCAGCTTTTGGAAGAGTTTGCGGTGGCAGAAAATCGGCCGCCGCTTTGCATTGAAATCAGCGAACAGCAGGTTTTGAGCGAGCCGTCGCATTTGCTGGAAGCGGTCAGAACTTTGCGCCAGGCGGGGCTGAGCGTGGCCGTGGATGACGTGGGTTTTGGCCGCAGCTGCCTTGAAAGTTTGATCGTGCTCGAACCCAACGTGATCAAGATCGATAAACGCTGTGTTTCGGGCATCGACCGCGACCCCGTGAAGCAAAAATTATTCAAACGCCTCCTGGGTGTCATCCGCAGTCTGGAAGCCGAAGTGATTGCCGAAGGCATCGAGACCCAGGGCGAACTTGAATTTATCATCGCGACGGGTATTCGCTACGGGCAGGGTTACTTTTTTAGCCGTCCTGTGCCTGTCCTTGAACCGGCTTCTTTGTTTTAACCATGCGCACTTTTGCATTTTTTATTTTGACTATTTTTAGTTTTCAGATTCTGGATGTGCCGCCACTTGGCGCGTATCAGCCCAAGACCTGCTGCGGCCGCGCCGTTTGCATGTGCCATCATGCGGTGGGTGCCCCTTGCCGTTTCCGTCTGACAGGCGATGATGATCCCGCATCTGCCAACGAGGGCGGCATGCATGCTCATTGCAAGCTTGCGAAAAAAACAAGCACCGCAGACGGGCTGCGGTTTTTAACGCAGGCTCCCTGCCACACGGAATCTCCCAAGACGACGTTTGCCGGAACAACGCGGGATTATGAATCCGTTGTAAAAACGGGTGTGTCGTTTAATCCCGTAAGCCGATTTTTAGATTTACCGCAGATCACATTCCCTCTTTCGACTGCTAGTCTTGGCATCGAACGGCCGCCCCGCGCCTTTTGATGTCGCCTTCCTAGAAGCGGTTTTATAAGTCGTCATACCTTAATTTGTTTGTCATTGCGCCCTGCTTGCAGGTCGCAATGACGAATAGAAATTGGAGTTTTTATGCGAAGAATTCTTCTTCCCTGTGTACTGGCTTTTGTGTTCAGCGTGCAAACAGCTCTGGCCTGTGATTCCTGCGGCTGTGCGCTGGCCCGGATTTCGAGCCATGAGAAGCTGTCAGAAAAAAACAAGCCGTGGTTTTTTGATTTCACCTTTGAACAGCTCGTCTGGCACAAGCGCGACCCGCAATTGGCGCGTGAGCTGGGTGATGCAGGCCATGACACACATGATAAAACAACCGAAGAGTTTTATCATTTTGGTATGGGGGCTCATTTTTCGGAACGTTTTTCTGTCTTCACGGAGTTGCCTTACATTGTGAGGCACGATCTCAATGTAGAGTCTTTTGACGATAGTGATCCCGATGCGGTCGATCACCTGGGAGAAAGACGAACTTCGCAAGGTTTCGGGGATCTTCGTTTTAGTGGGATTTTCAAGCTTTTTAAAAAAGGCCACGATTTTATTGGCCCGCTCGCCGGAATTAAATTTCCTACCGGGGTTACTGCCCATAAGACGCCGCAAGGCGATAAGTTCGAACCGGAAATGCAGCCGGGTTCCGGCTCGTTCGATCCGTTGATGGGAGCGGCCTTTCAGTACGGTTGGCGGCGGTTTAAGCTTCATGGCAATGCCATTTACACGATCCGCACTCCGGGTAAACAGGATTTCGCTTTCGGAAATCTTTTTTCCTCGTATGTGTATGTCGATTACCTGGTGAATCCGCAGAGCCGGTTTCTGAATACTAAAATCGGGTTCGATACGGCCGTGCACAATGAGCGTAAACAGCGTAATGCCGGCGGCCCGATCGCCGATAGCGGCGGCACGACCTGGCTGATGGGCCCGGAATTTTCAATGCGTGGCAACGACTGGGTATCTGTTTTCGGGAACGTGCTTTTCCCGGTTTATCAAGACCTGGGGGGGATTCATCAAAAACTGCAATATGTCTGGAATGTCGGCACTAAAATCTCTTTTTAGCGGTCTTGACCGCTTCCGGCATTCTAGGGTAGCATGAGCTCATGCCTGAGACCTCAAAGTTATCCCTGAATGAGCATGCCGGCGGTGAAGCGTTTGAGAAGCTTTTGCTCGAAAAAGGGCTGAAGCTGACCTATGAGCGGCGCTATATTTTTAACGAAGTGACCAAGCTCAATGAACACTTCGATGCTGACAGCCTTTACGAGCGTTTTAAGAAAAAAGGCCTGCGCATTTCCCGGGATACCGTGTACAGAACTCTGCCGCTTCTTCTGGAAGGTGGCGTGATTCAGAAGTCCGTCGGGGAAGGCAAACGCGAATTTTTCGAGCGCACCTTTGGTAAAGGCCACCATGACCACATGGTCTGCATCCGCTGCCACTCGGTGATCGAGTTTCGCTGCGATGAAATCGAAAAGATGCAGGACAAGGTCTGCGAGGATTACGGTTTTAAACTTGTGTTTCACGACCACCGTCTTTTCGGGATCTGCAAAAACTGCAAATGAAAATACCACCCTTTAAATCTTTTCGCTTTACGGCAGGCCTGACCTGCGCCGCCCTGCTGATTTTTTCCGTGGCGGCGGTGATGCCGTCCGTCCACGCGCATCTGCATGGCCATGCCGCGGACTCGCATCACGCTGAGCAGGGCAGCGAAGCCTTCTGCGGCATGCAGAACCACGCGGCGATTGGCAGCATTTCCACTTTTGAAACCCGCTTTGATCTTACTCTGCTTGCGGCCGAAGCCCCGGTAGAATTTGAATCCCTTGTCATCCCAGGCATCTCAAGTCCGCTGCATTCCCGCGCTCCGCCTTCCGTATCTTCTTTCGCGTAAGCCGGCTTTCTGGGCTTCACGGCATTGGCGTCTTTTCCGACGCAATGCGTTTCTATCCCCTCGATTTTAAAATCAAAGAAGGTGTTCTATGAAAAGAGTGAGTGTTCTCATTTTCTTTTTTTGTTTCCTGAGTTTAATTCAGAAACCTCTTGCTGCGCAGGAACTGCCTGCCGGTTTTGAGCGGCAGATGGATGATCTGCGCACGGTAGTTCGCTCCCTGCAGGCGGCCGTGAACGATTTAAAACAAACCGTGCTTGCGCAAAACGAGGTGATTGAGCGCCAGAACGTCCGTATCAACACTGTCGAAAGCCTTTCTAAGGCCGGTGCCGGAGGGGGAGGGCAAACGGCCGCGATTCCAGCAAAGACGCAGAGTCCGTTTGCTTTGGCAGGGCCAGCCGGGTTTAATCCCGAAATAGGTGTCACGGGAACCGTTCAGGCGAAATCCACGCAAAATACAAATGACGGCGAAGGCAATGACACCATTGCTTTGAAGGAACTGGAATTGAGTTTTGCCCAAGGGGTCGATCCGTACTCACGCCTGGATGCGATCCTCAGTTTCAATGACAGCCTTGAAAACCAGAATGTAAATATCGAGGAGGCCTACTACACGCGCTGGGGATTGCCGCTTGGTTTTACCGGTCAGATCGGAAAGTTTCGTTCCAAAATCGGCAAGGCAAATCTGAAGCACCTGCATCAGCTTGAGACTACGGATTACCCGCGGGTGATCCGGGATTTCTTTGGGGAAGAAGGCCTGGCCGCTTCGGG
>JAHFHB010000321.1 GCA_023247135.1 Candidatus Omnitrophota bacterium | reverse complement strand
GTTGGTGGAAAGTCATTTAAGCCGCGTTGAAGAAAATCGCTTTGGTCCGGGCGAGGATGCGCCCACACATGCGCGCGATGTGCTGAACCGGATTTACGCTCAAACCGAGCGTGCGCTTGAGGTGACCCGCAGGATTGGGCGCGTCGTGCGCTCTTATTCTGAGACCGGGACCGCGCCTGGCGAAGCCTGCATCCGTCAAGTCTGGGCGGAGGCCGCGGGGCTGCTACGGGGCAAGTATGACCTGGCGAACTTTGAGTTGATTGAGCATGTGCCGGAGGGCTTTCCCAAAGTGCAGTGCCAGCCCATGGAACTGCTTGAAGTTTTTTATTGTCTGGCCGAGAACGCGGTTCAAGCGATGCTGCCGGAAGCCGCGGCAGGTTCAAAGCGCGGCAGGTTGATTCTGCGCGCGCACTTGGGATTTTCGGCGGAGGAAAAACTTTTAGCCCATGTAACGTTTGCCGATACGGGCCCGGGTATTCCGGAGAAAATACTTCACTGCCTTTTTGAGCCGTTCATGACGACCAAAGGCGCGGACCACGGAAATGGGCTGGGGCTCTGCCTTGTCAAAGGATTGGTTCGCAAAAATGGCGGCAGTGTTTCTGTGGCGAGTTTCCGCGGCAGCGGCACAACCTTCACACTCACCTTCCCCATCGTGCGCTCGGATGCCTTGCCCGCAGATAAAATCCCCTTCGCCGCTTGATCTCTGCGCAGCTTACCCGATGAAAAGTTTACTGGACTTCGCATATTTATTTAATATAATATTTTTATGTTTTTAAACAAATTATTATATCGTATAACCGTTTGAACGTATGGTGTTAATATGTTAAAATTTTGGCAGGTCATTTAACATGATCAAAAGTTTTGGGTCAGCGGCGACGGCAGATATTTATCACGGGTACATCGGTTCAAGAGACGCAAGAAGACTTCCGCAAACAATTTTGAGAACCGCCGAACGGAAACTCGATTTGCTGAATGCGGCCGCAGAACTTCAGGATTTACTGAGCCCGCCAGGCAATCGCCTTGAGAAGCTGCGCGGAGATGCCAAAGGGCGATACAGTATCCGGGTCAACGATCAGTTTAGAATCGTCTTTCGATTTCATGACGGCCATGCCTATGAAGTAGAGATTACAGATTATCATTGAGGAGCGTGTATGATACCAGAAAATAGAAAGCCGACACACCCGGGTGAGATTCTGCTCGAGGAATTCTTAAAGCCCAAAAAGATGACTCAAAGTAAATTGGCTGAACAGATGAGGGTTCCGGTGCAAAGAATCAATACGCTTATTTGCGGAAAACGTAATGTGTCGCCGGAGACAGCCATCCTGTTATCGCGCGTTTTTAACAATACGCCGGCATTTTGGATGAACTTGCAGATGACTTACGATTTGTATGTGGCTGAATTTAAAATGAAATCGCGGGCCGCGTGAGGGGGAGTGTGCGGGATTTCTTTTTGCGTTTCTCGGTGAACATCGAGGCGTAAGAACCGCGGACCAGCGCGTCCCAGTAAAAATCGTAGGTGGGCCGCACGGTGTGGGAAAAAAAGGCCGGGGTGCTGGGCACACTGAGAATTCCTGCAACAGATGTAAGCGGGGCCGTACCCGTGGAATGAGGGATCCCGCTCAAAACAGCACTGCGCGCATACGAAACTCCCGCATTCGGCAGTTCCAGCGTGGCGAGCCCGCGCGAAATTCCCGCATAAAAATTCGAGAATGAATTTTGAAACCCGCGAACCTTATCGGACATCGTTTGAATGGATGATGCGGTATCCGCGGCATCGGTGAGTACGACAAAGGCGGGCTTGAAATTTTTCTGAGTGTTTGGAAAGGCCGGGCTGCGCGGCCCAGCCTGGCTGACGACATCCGTGAGCGTGACGGCCCGCCTCGTGCCGTTGATGACGGTGTCGTTCGGGAGATAACCGGGGTCACCCCAAACTCCGGTAAAAGGACTCTGCAGTTGAATCAACGGGCCGCCGCCGGGTGCGGGTTCTCCGCCAGAGGCATAGGGTCTCATCCGGTAGCCCAGGTAACTCGGGTTATCAATCACAAAGCTGGGCCTTACTTCCGAAGCATCGAGCGCGCCCATGGCATACAGATCGAAATCGTTGTAAGGCATGGCGGCGGTGGTACGCGAAACCGCGATCTCATCAATGTAGCTATGAGCCAGGGTAAATGTGCCGTTGCCGTTATCGACCCAGTCGTTGCCGTCCATCGTGGAAAAACCTGCATCGAAAAAGGGATTCCAATGGTCCAGATCGCGGCCAAGCAAACCCAGGCCGTTGCCCGTGTCCTGGGTAAAGTAACTGCCGAACTGGTGATTCAGCTCATGGCCCAGAATGTTTTCCCAAAGAAGCTGGTTCGGCTGTTGTGAAAGATTGGAAGTCGAAAACCTGAAATCGGGCTGTGAATCATCAAGGTAAATGCCAGAATCCAGATACAGCATGCCATCCAAACTGCCGCTCCCGTTTGTGGATCCGAAAGAAACCCGGTAGTCAGAAAGATCAAGGCCAATGCCTTGCACGTCACTATGCGCATTCAGGTGAAAGGAGCCCATGCTGTTTGAGTCGGGTGAGTCTAGTGTGTTTGAGCTTAAGGTTCTTGCCGCGGCGAGGGTGGGCAGAAACACAAGGCAATCAAACGTGTCCTGGTAAATGCCCAGAAAAGCTTTGGTCAATTCCGTGGCCCAGCCCTGAATGGCGCCGCTTGAAAAGAGCGCCGCAACTCCAAAATTTCTGGCAGCGTTTAAAATCGTATTGTTTAAAGCCAGAGAAAAAACCTGTGTATTCACCGGCGCGGGCAGTTCCGCGGTTTTGTGCAGCTGCAAGCGGTCGATCCACAC
>JAHFHB010000320.1 GCA_023247135.1 Candidatus Omnitrophota bacterium | reverse complement strand
GGCATTTTTCAAAAGCCGCCGCAGGAACCGGCGCTGTCCCGGCTGGTTCGTTACGCTTTTTTTTATGGTTCATTCGTCTACTTTCTCTACTATTCCTGGGGCGGCAATCAATACGGCCCGCGTTACTGGTGGGAAAGCTTCCCGTTTTTGGGAATCACGCTTGGCGATCAGATCGCGCGCGGGTGGCGCGGGGGAGACAGGGCTCTGCAAAAATTCCTCATCGGCGCTCTCGTGGTTTCCCTCCCGGCGGCGGGCTGGTGCTTTTACAAGCAGGGGACTTCTCTTGAAAAAGAGTCGCGGGAGCGCAAGGCTTTGTACGTTTTGGCGGAACAGACTTTAAAAACGCCTGCGATTGTATTCATCCACGGATTTTTAGGCGACAGCATGGTGATCGCTGAAGAAGATGCCGTGCGTAACTCGCCGAAACTGGACGCGAGAATTCTTTATGCGCATGATTTGGGCGCGCGTAACCCGGAGCTGATGCGGCTTTTCCCGGGGCGTGAGTATTACCGGGGTACTTATGACCGCAAGGTCAAGAGCGCTGTTTTGGAGAAACTTTTATGACAGAACGGGCACAGGGGATGATGAATTCCAGAAGCGCTTTCATAAGTCGCCATAACATCTTTATTCGTCATTGCGAGGAGCGGTTTGTGCGACGAAGCAATCTCGGTCCCATGAGATTGCCGCGTCGTCCCTACGGGACCCTGCTCGCAGGTCGCAATGACAAGTGAGGCAGGGGACCATGAATTCCAGAATGAAACCGGTTTTTTGGGTTCTGAATATGACGGTCGTGGTTTTGCTTTTCTTTTTCCTGACGGCGGGGATTCCGCTTATTCAGCTCGGCATTCTGCAAAACTTCGGCGAGGGTAAAAAACAGTATCTCAAGATCAGCCGCCTAGCCGTGATGGCACTGGGCGTGCTCCTGCCGTTTTTGCGCTGGAAATTACCCGCATTCTTTGAACGCCTTTGGGCCGTTTGTGGTCTCAAGCGCCTCCAGAATCTGCCGCAGGGGAAAATGGTTTTTATTTTTTGGGCGGTTTATTCAGCGGCCATGATCGCGGCCTGCGGGTTCCGCCACCTTGCGCTTGAGACGCGGGCGTTTGATCTCGGCATTTTTGCACAGGCCCTGTGGAATACGACCCAGGGGCATTTTCTGGAATCGTCGCTGAAAGGCGGGATCTGTCTTTTGGGCGATCACTTCAGCCCGCTTTTGGTCCTGCTGGCTCCGCTTTACCGGCTCTGGCCGGCGCCTGAATCTCTCTTGGTGGTACAGCCTTTGATTTCAGCGCTGTGTTTTTTCCCCCTGGCGCAATTGGCCTTGAAAATTTCCGGCAATCGTAAAACGGTTTTGGTGTTCTGCCTGATTTATTTTTTTTACATGCCGACCCGGGCCGCATTGCACGAAGACTTTCACCCGGAAGTGCTGGTCGAGCCGCTTATGCTTTGGGCTTTTCTTTGGCTGGCTGAGGGACGCAAAGCCTTGTTCTGCCTGGCCCTCGCGCTCATTCTGGCCGCGAAGGAGAATATGGCGGGCGTGACGTTTATGCTCGGATTCTATGCGTTCTTTTTTAAAAAGGAACGCGGTGTGGGCGCTTTCTGGATGATTTTTTCACCGCTCTATCTCTGGCTATGCGTGCATGTTTTTATTCCGAGCTTAAGCGGACAGCCGTATCTTTACAGCGGTTTTTACCGCGAACTTGCGCAGGGCGGGGTCCCGGCCCTTTGGGGGATTTTGAAAGACAGCGATCGTTGGGAATATCTGGTGAAAGTTTTCGGCCCCGTTTTATTTTTGCCCCTGTTTGATTTTCCGTCTTTGTTGTTGACGCTGCCGGTGCTTTTTCAGAATCTGCTTTCCGAAAATGCGACGGTGCGTTCCATGAATTACCATTACATGACCGGGCTGACGCCCTTTGTACTTCTGGCCACCCTTTTGGGACTGGAAAAAATTCAGCGCCTGGAGTGGCTGCGTAAACGCGCCACTTTTTTGTTGATGGGACTTCTGTTCTCGGCGCTGCTGCAATCGGGCGCTCCGGAATATTTTTACGGCTGGCAGAGCGCCAGCCGCGTGAGTGCGAGAACACGCATGATTCGCGCTGAAATGGGGAAAATCCCCGGGGATGCAGTGCTTGTGACCCACAATAGTTTAATCCCGCAAGCGATCAACCGCAGACAGGTTTACCAGTTCGATTATAATGACACGACGTCGAAAACGGATATGGCTTTGCGGGAACGCGCGGATTATGTGGTGTTTGATGCGCATTTCTGGGAGGCCGGAACGGCGGCGCCCGAAATTGAAAAAAAGAAATTGCTTACGAAGGGCTACGGCATTCAATTTGAAAATGACGGGTTTGTCCTCTTCAAAAAAATGTAAAGACACAAAGAATCCCATGCAGCGGCTCAAGGTTCGGATCATTATTCTTCAGTACAACCGCGTGGATCTTTTGCGCGATCATTTGCCGAGTGTGCTCATGTGCGCCAAGGACAGCCGTCACGACTGCAAAGTCACCGTGCTGGATAACTGCAGCCAGGACGGCAGTGCGGCTTTTGTGCGTGAGCACTTTTCGGAAGCGGAGGTCTTTGAAGCCAGCGCCAACAAAGTGCTTTGTTCTTACAATGAAATTGCCGGGCAGATTGACGCTGACGTGATGATTCTTCTGAACAACGATATTTCGCCGGCCCTGGATTTTGTCGATCCACTTGTGGAGCCGTTTCTCAAAGACCCGGACATTTTTTTCACGGCAACGCATGGGGACCGGGCGCAAATCAAAATGCATTGGGGGATTTTGGAACCGGACCTGAATTACCCGCAGGCCCGGCGCCTGTTTGAAGAAACGGGGC
>JAHFHB010000042.1 GCA_023247135.1 Candidatus Omnitrophota bacterium | reverse complement strand
TTTGGCCGGGATCGCGTTTTTAGTAGCGCCAATGGCCAGCGCTTGCAAAATCAAAAGTTCGTTGTAGGAGTCCCAGTAATAGGGCAGAAACCCACCCTCGGGTTTCCAGCCCATGCATACAAGCAGAGAGCCATTCAGCATCCATTGCCAATCAATCCGGTCATAAATTTCGTGAGCCATGCGCTCGATCTCGGAATCCGGATAGTGCTCTGCCGCCAGCAGCGCCCCGGCCAGAAGCAGCGCTGTATCAATCGAAGAAGCCTCAGAGCCCCACACGCGCTTGCCGTTTTGGCGGTCGATGAAGTGATAAAAAAAGCCGTGCTCATGCTCCACTTGCCGCAGGAGCGCCTTGAGGGTTTTTTGGATTCGTGTCCTCGCATAATCGGCGGGAATCCAGCCGTGTGTCTGACCGATGGCTATCGCGGCGAGCGCAAAGCCCGTGGCTGCAATGGAAGCGGGTGAACCGTTTTGTGAAGAGTCGCGCGTCAGCCCCGTGTTTTTATCCGACATGCGGATAAAATACTGCAGGGTGTCTTTTTGAATCTGGGTGAGAAGGGCGCGGTCTTCGGGAGAAATGCTTTCAGCCCTGGCCGCCGGGGCGGGAATGAGCATGGCCAAAATCCAGAGGATACTCAGCGCTTTTTTAACGGTCGGCACTGGTTTTAATTTTATCGAGCTCTTCCTGGAGCCTCGCCGCGAGACGCTCTGGATTTTTCTTGTGTTCCTGAATAATGTTTTTGAGCTGGGAAAACTTCAGATCAAGCGCGATGAGCGCCTCGTTGAAATGTTCGGCGATGAACTGCGCTTCATCGGATTTGCGCAAATGCACGCGGGTGGCGAGGTTGCCTTTGGCGATTTGATCAAGCGTTGCCGAAAACCGGTAAAGCGGCCCGGCAATTTTGTGGGAAACGTAAACGGATCCCCAGGCGATAAAAACAAACAAGATCAGAAGTTTAAAAAAAAGCTCGCGGTTGGTTTTATCGAGAATGTCTTTAAAAACTTCGCGCTGGCGCTGGCTGAGTTTTTCGGATTGTTTGAAAAAAGAGAGTGCCGAAAACCCGCCGCCGGCGGCATCAGGGATTCTGGCTTCTTCATACTGAGTCAGCCGCGAGGCGATCAACAGATCGTCGCGCACGCGTTTATCGGAAAAGGCGTCGAGCACGCCGCCCCAGATTCCGACGTAAAGACCCAGCAGGGAAACGACCGCAATGATCAACAGCGTGGCCGTCAGGTAAGCCATGTATCTAAACTGCAAAGGCTTATTGATCAGGAACTGGCTGCGTCTGTAAGTCATGGGCTCTTTTTGTAAAAAAGTGTTTTGAGGGTACTCACTTAAGCGCAGTCATCTTAGTTTATTTGAAATCCGCTGTCAAAATGATATTCGCGGCGCTATAATCCGCGGACAGGTCCAAAGGAAAGGGCAAATTTCATGTGCGGAATCGTGGGGTATATCGGCCATCGCAACGCTGTTTCGGTGCTCATTCAGGGGCTGGAGCATCTGGAGTACCGCGGCTATGACTCTGCGGGCATTGCGTGCCTGAATCGGAGTAGCCATGCCATTGAAGTGGTTAAGGAAAAGGGGAAACTGGCCGCCCTGAAAAATCTTTTGGCCGGCCGGGATCTTTCTGCCCATGCCGGTCTGGGGCATACGCGCTGGGCCACGCACGGCGAGCCGTCCCGCCTGAACGCCCACCCGCATCTGGACAACTCCAAGCGTCTGGCGATTATCCACAATGGCATTATTGAAAATTACGCGGCTTTAAAAGACGAGCTTAAAGCCAAGGGATTTCGCTTTTATTCTCAGACAGATACGGAAGTTGCGGTCAATCTGATCGCTTGTTACTATTCCCGGTCGACAGGCCTGGTCGAAGCGGTCCTTAAGGCCGTCAAGCGCATGGAGGGCTATTTTGCCTTTGCGCTGATCAGCCGCGAAGAGCCGGACCGGCTGATTGCCTTCAAGAGATCCAATCCGCTCGTGATCGGCTTCGGACAGCAGGAAAATTTTTTGGCGAGCGATGTCTCCGCGCTTTTGCCCTACACCAATCGCTTTCTGTACCTGGAAGATGATGAGTATGCGGTTTTAACTGCGCGGACTGTGGAAGTGTTTGATCTCAAAACCCGCAAGCCGGTCAAGCGCCGCCCCGTTGAAATCCAGTGGACGATTGCCGAAGCGCAAAAGGGCGGCTACTCGCACTACATGCTTAAAGAAATTTATGAGCAGCCGGCAGTCGTCGAAGAAATCATTAAAAATCAGGTGAAGCCTGGCGGCCGGATCGAATTTGAACGAATGTCCGCCGGTTATCGCGCGAAACTGCGCAAGATTCGCCGGGTTTATGCCGTCAGCTGCGGGACCGCTTATCATGCCGCCATTGTCGGGCAGTACATGCTTGAAAAGTACGCGCGTATTCCGGTCGAAGTCGCAGTTTCGAGTGAATTCCGTTATGAAGACCCCGTGCTGAACTCTGAAGATCTGGTGGTGGTGATCTCGCAGTCCGGAGAAACGGCTGACACGCTGGCCGCGCTTAGAATTGCCAAACAGAAAAAGGCGCTGACGCTGGCGATCGTTAATGTGGTGGGCAGTACGCTGGCGCGCGAAGCAGATTTTGTGATTTATACGCATGCGGGGCCGGAAATCGGCGTGGCATCTACCAAAGCCTACGTGGCTCAGCTGGCGACGATGATCAGCGTGACGATTTTCATGGCCCGGCTTCGCAGAAAGAGTCCGGAGGCTGAATTGCGCAGCCTTGTTTCCGAGTTTAAAAAACTGCCGGCCGCTTGTGAAAAGACTCTGGAGCTGGCCAAAAGCATCGACCGCTGCGCCCGCAAACACTCGCACCGTAAAAACTTTCTTTACATCGGCCGCGGGTATAATTATCCCACGGCGCTGGAAGGGGCTTTGAAGCTCAAGGAAATTTCCTATGCGCACGCGCACGGTTACGCGGCCGGGGAACTCAAGCACGGCCCCATTGCCTTGATCGATAACGAACAGCCGGTTATTTGCATCGCGCCGCATTCGAAAACTTATGCCAAAATGGTTTCCAATATCCAGGAAATTAAAGCGCGCGACGGCATTGTGATCGCGATCGGCACGGCCGGCGATGACGCTTTGGATGACATGGCTGATGATTTTTTTGCAATTCCAAAAATGTCTGAAATCTTCTCGCCGATTCTTGCGGTGATCCCCCTGCAGCTTTTCGCTTACAAGGTTTCTGTGCTGAACGGCCGCGACGTGGACCAGCCGCGCAACCTTGCAAAATCGGTTACCGTCGAATAAAATTTTCAATTTTCCCCTCTCCCGCTTGCGGGGGAGGGCAGGGTGGGGGATCGTGTTTTCATGAAATCCGTCATTCTTTTAAGCCACGGCAGTCAGTCGCAGGCTTCCCAAGCCGAAGTGGCGGAGCTTGCGCGCAAGATTGCCCGCGAGGGCAGCTTCGCCTATGTTCAATACGCCTACCTGGGTTCGGCCGAACCACTTTTTCTGGATGCGGTGGGCCAGCTGGTACAGCGCGGCGCGCTTGAAATTGTCGTGCTGCTCCACTTTTTAAATTCCGGGAATCACGTGGCTGAAGATGTGCCCGCTTTGCTTGCGGCCGCAGAGCGGCAGCATCCTGCTGTGAAGTTTCTGAGCACACAACCCGCGGGTTTGCATCCGGCATTGCCCGCACTTTGCTTCGATCTTATTCAAAACGCACAACCCTTTTCAGGAGGTTCTCATGCCCAAACTTAAAGAAGGCGTTCAGGCACCGGTGTTCGATTTGCCGTCCAGCGCCGGTAAAAACATTTCATTGGCAGAGTTCAAAGGCGCAAAGAAAGTGGTTCTTTATTTTTATCCCAAGGATGATACGCCGGGCTGTACTGTGGAGGCCTGCGGGTTTCGCGACAAGATTCGCCCGATTGAGAACGCGGATGCGGTGGTGCTGGGGGTGAGCCCCGATGGTGAAAAAGCACACAAAAAATTCATCGAGAAATTTAAATTGCCGTTCGTTCTGCTTTCCGATGAAGATAAAAAAGTGTGTAAAGCCTACGGCGTTTGGGTCAAAAAAACCATGTATGGCAAGGAATACATGGGGGTGGCCCGCACTACTTTTGTAATCGGGAAAGACGGCAAAATCGAAAAGATTTTTGAAAAAGTAAAACCCGATGGACACAACGCAGAGGTGTTGGGGGTTTTGCGCGAAGCGTGAGTATGAAATCCTACCGCGAAGAACTTGTCTTCAATACTGAACAAAAACGCGAGTACATTAATATTACGCCGCGGGTGGAAGAGGCCGTGCGTCAATCCGGCGTTCAGGAAGGTCTTGTACTGGTCAACCCCATGCACATCACGGCCAGTGTTTACATCAATGATGACGAGCGCGGATTGATTCAGGACTTCGATGAGTTTTTGGAAAAAGTCGCCCCTTATGACTTGAAAGGATACCGGCACCACCGTACAGGGGAAGACAATGGCGACTCGCACCTGAAACGCCAGCTCTTTGGGCGTGAAGTCGTGGTGGCCATTACGAAAGGCAAATTAGACTTCGGGACCTGGGAACAGATTTTCTACGCGGAATTTGATGGGATGCGAAAAAAGCGTGTGTTGATCAAGATCATCGGAGAGTAGCCTCGCCAGACTTCCCCGAGCGCTGCTCAAGCTCACCCCTGTGCTAGACGTAAAAACTGCAATGCGAATCCCTCTTTGGAAGCCCTCTATTCGCCTGTATCGCCCGCTCGTTTTAACCTGTTTTTTTATTTCCGGAGCCTGCGGTCTCATCTATCAAGTGGCGTGGCTGCGCGTCATGGGGCTTGTGTTCGGCAACACCACCTTTGCGGCCAGCACAGTTCTAGCGGGGTACATGGCCGGTCTTGGATTGGGCGCGCTCCATTTTGGACGTCGCATTGACCGCGGCGGAGATCCCATCGGTGTTTACGGGCTGCTGGAATTAGGCATTGGCGGCTATGCGCTCCTCACACCCCTATTATGGAAAATAATCGAGGCCGGGTCTGCCGGATTTTACAGGCTCGTTCAGCCTGACTTTTTTACCCTGAGTCTGTTTCGTTTTGCTGTCGCCTTTCTTGTGCTTTTCCCGCCGACTTTTCTGATGGGTGGAACACTGCCGGTCATCACGAAGGCTTTTGTGAAAAATGAGGCTGAAACCGCGCGCGGCGTGGGACTGCTTTACGCACTCAATACTTTGGGGGCTGTGCTTGGAACCTTTCTCTGCGGCTTTTACCTTTTGTATTGGTTCGGTGTTTGGCAAACCACCGTTGCCACCGGGCTTCTCAACATGCTTATTTTTTATGCCTGTGGGTGCCTGGCGCAGGGATGCCCATGGACGAGACCGCCTGTGCCGGCGGCGCGGCCGTTTCAAAGCCCGGCGCGGTTGTCCGCACCCAGACGGTTTTTGCTTTTTCTTTTTGGAGTGTCCGGCGCCGTCTCCATGGTGTATGAAATTGGCTGGACCCGGGTGCTTGCCGTGGCGCTCGGCAGTTCGGTCTATGCTTTTTCAATTATGCTGGCCACATTTTTACTGGGCATTGCCCTTGGCAGCTATGCGCTGAGTCTTTACGCCCGCCGTTTTGGCGCGGGTCTGCGGCTCTTTGCAGCGCTTGAATTATTCACCGCGCTGGGCGTGTTCCTCGGGCTGAATCAGTTTGACAAGCTTTCTTACGCGTTTGTGCAAGTTTATGAATGGGCGCAGGGGTCGACGGGGCTTTTGGATCTTGGCCGCTTCCTATTGTGCGCGCGGGTCATGCTGCCGCCGACTTTTTGTATCGGCGCGTTGTTTGCCTGTTTCATGCATGTGTACCGCCAGCAGGAAGGATTGGGCGGCGAGGTGGGCCGAGCCTATTTTGCCAATACCGTGGGAACCATTGCCGGCTCCGTGCTGACCGGTTTTTGGCTGATCCCGGCTTTTGGTATTCAGCGCAGTTTAATGGGGGCGGCCTCGCTCAATGCATTGATCGGGCTGGCCGCTTTTGGGCTTTACCCGCGCAGCCTGAACATAAAAAAAATAGCCGCGGGAGGTTTTCTATTGGCGGGAGTTATTTCTTCCGGGGTGTGTGTCCAGCCGTGGAATAAAAGTATTCTGACCAGCGACACCGCCATCAATCCTTCGCGGGTCAAAGGGTTGAGCGCCGGCGAATTTGTGCGTTCCATGCGGGAGCGCCAGCTCGTTTACTACAAGGAAGGGCTGAGCGCCAATGTGAGCGTGATCCGCCTGCGCGATGATTTATCCCTGGCCGTGAACGGTAAAACCGACGCCTCCACCAAGGATGCTTTCACCCAGTTTTTGCTGGGGCATTTGCCGCTGCTTTTGAACCCGGACGCCAAAGACGTCCTTGTGATTGGTCTCGGCAGCGGCTCGACTTTAGCCGCGGTGGCTGCGCACCCGGTGCGGCAAATCGACGCGGTGGAGCTTGAGCCGGCCGTGGTGGAGGGCACCCGGCTGTTTAAAAAACTCAATCGCGATGTGTTAAAGGACCCTCGTGTCCATCTGATTTTCAATGACGGCCGTAACCAGGTTTTGCTCAGCCCTAAAAAATACGATGTGATGATTTCCGAGCCGTCCAATCCGTGGATTGCGGGCGTCGCCAATTTATTTTCGAAGGAGCATTATCAGAACATGCGCGGCCGATTGAACGCCGGAGGCGTGGTCTGCCAGTGGCTGCATGCCTACAGCATGTCCTCGGAGGACCTGCGGATGATTATCGCGACATTCGCAGACGTGTTTCCGCACGCGAGCCTTTGGACTTCTTATTATCCCGACATTATGCTAATTGGCACGCAAGAACCGCTCGCGCTGGATTTTAAAAAAATAAGCGCTGCGTTTTCCAGGGGACAGACGGCCAGAGATCTGGGAGTGCACGGAATCAAGACGCCGGAAGCTTTCATGGCCAACTATTGGCTGGGTGAAAATGAGATCCGGAGGCTTGCCAAGGGAGCTGTTCTGAACACGGATAATCATCCGCGGCTTGAATTTTCAGCGCCACGGCATCTTTATGAATCGACGCTTGTTCCCAATTTTCAACTCTTGAACAGTGTTCGCGCAAACGGGCTTCCGCACATTCAAAATCTGCAGCCGCCCGCCGGAAACAATGCGGGTTTTTTGCGCGAACTTGGCGCGGGCTACAAGGCAAAGCGTTTTATGCGGGAAGCGCACTCAGCGCTGGCCCGCGCTCATGAAATCGATCCATTGTCGCGCCAGACGCTGCTTGCAGATGCGATTTTCTATTTTGAAAACGAAAAACTGAGTGAGGCCGAAGCGCTTTTCAAAAAAGTTTTGGCGAGTCAGCCGGAGTTTGCGCAGGCGCATGATTACCTGGGACTGATTGCGGAAAAACGCAGCGATGCATCGGCCGCACGTGCGCAGCTGGAACAGGCCGTGCAGCTGGAACCAGAAAATGCGGCTTATCTGAAAGATTTATTCCATTTGTATCATGTGGCCGGTGATTACGACAGGGCCCTGCGTGTTTATCAGGCCATTCTGAAGATGGGCGAGGAGGAATTCACCATTATGGCGCCTATGGCGGTGTTGGCTTTTCAAAAAGCCCCGCCTGAAAAACAGGCTGCTTTTGCGCGTGAAATGATCGAGCGGTATCCCCGGTTCGCGCTTGCTTACGCGCGGCTGGGCCAGCTTTATGAAGCGGCCGGGGCCTTACCGTTTGCACGTGCAGTTTACCAGTTGATGGAGCGCGAGCTGCCGCTGGAACCCGACACTTACCTGCAATTGGCCCGCATCTACCAAAGAACCGGCGAGACCGCAGCATTTAAGCAGGCGATGCACAAGGCCATTCAGCTCAGCCCTGGACTTAAAACCAATCCCGAAGTGGTCAAAGCGCTTGCTTCTGTAAAATAACCGATCATTGATGATCTTTTTATAACACAAGCATCGTCAGGGGGATGTGTTCAGAAAAAAAGCTGGAAGCGAGCCTCCCGCTCCGTTAAGATAAAAAAATATGCGTATTGAAAAGCCCGAGTCGTCAAATTCGTCTCCCAAAAAATTTCCAACCTTCATCATCGGCATCGTCATCATCGTGCTGGGCGGTGCGTACTATTTGCTGCAAAGCGGCCAAGTGGCGCGCCTGCCCTTTCTCCAAGCCCCTGTCGAATCAAATCTGCCCCCGGTGGAAATCGCCAATTTTACGGGAAAACCCGAATACTACTCGGCCGAAACCCGCCGCTGGAGCGAACTCGAGCGCGGCGCCATTTTTAAAACCGGAGATAGTATTCGCACCGGCAAGGACGTGGAAGTCGATTTGAAAATCGACAACCAGGCTATTTTACGGCTTAAAGAATTTTCAGAACTGCAAAGGCCCGCGCGTCCTTTTTGGGTCAAGCAGCCTGTGCGTTACCAGCTGCAGCTGGTGCGCGGTTTGATTTTGGCGTCTACCGAAAAACAAGCTGACCATGAAAAATGGCTTGAGATTTCAACGCCGCAGGTGGTGGCCTCGGTTCGCGGAACCGTTTTTGTGGTGCAGTCAAACCCTGAAACAAAAAAATCCTGGGTAGGTGTTTTGCGCGGCCAGCTGGAAGTTCGCGCGAAGAACGAAAGCGGCAAAGCCGTCATGGTTCAGGATATGCACAAAACGGACCTGGAGGGGAACGGGCCACTGACGGCTGCTGTACGCATTTCCAAGGACGAATGGGATGGCATGAAAGAAGCCTATGAACTCATCCAGAAGAGTGCCGCTGAGGAAGCCGACCAGCTTGATTTGTCCCTGCAGGCGGGCGGGCTTTTCAAAAACGTATTTGATCACGGCACATTTTTTACCCCCAAGGTGGGTTATTGCTGGCGCAATTTTGAAAAAAATGAGGCCGGTAAAGTGATTTTGAACGTCGAGTACGACGTCTTTCCTCGGGGTTCTTTCGTGGGCATGTACATGAAAGTGCGGGATATGAAAATCCAGAATTATGAAGCACTGCAGTTCAAGGTCAGTCAAATCCCCGACGAAGGTTATCCGGAGGCGTTCCGGATTGAAATTAAATCGAAGGGCCAGACGCTGCGCGCTTTTACCCCCAAATTATTCCGCCGTGAATGGCAGACCATGCGCTTTCCTTTTCGGGCGACGAAGGATCAGCCTGTATCCGAAATTACTTTTGTTTTTTCCAATGACAAAGCCGGCGAATTCACCCATGGCACCTTGCGGTTTTCCGACGTAGAGCTGATTCCTGCGACAACGCCTCCGGCCCCTTCTGTGGATTCTAAACAAGCTGAACCTGCCAAAGCGCCTGCGGACTCTGCGGCTGCGCCTGCGAAAGCTTAAAAAAGCTTCTCCCGTCTAAAGAATCTTTTAATCGCGACGATGGTATGCAGGGTCACACAATGAAAAAATTTTTACTTTGCATTGCCGCCGGGTACCTGCTGGTTTTTTTACTTTTTTTAGGGCTGGTGAAGCGCACCGGCCGCATGCCTTTGAAAGACGGGCCGGCGCTTTCTCACGGACTCAAAAATCCATCGACACGCAAAATTCCGCAGCCGTCCCGCAAGGATTCTGAAAAAATTCCGGCGCCCAAAGATTTTAAAAAAGATCCCGAACTGGAAAAGTTTAAAAATACGGGCCCGATCGAAACTTTTTATAAAAGCGGCCGGCTTAGTTCCGAATGGGTGCTGGACGAAAAAAAAAGCGGGTTTTTTAAAACTTATTTCCAGGACGGGAAACCCTGGCAAGAATTTCTCTTTCAGGGAGGCCTTCCGCAAGGGGAATGGAAAACATTTGCGCCGGACGGTTCTTTTTTTCTCGACGAAACTTTTGATGCGGGAGAACGCGAAGGTTCCGTCAGTGCCCACTATGCCAGCGGCGGAACCCTTGCGAGTTTTGTTTTTACCCGCGGAATCTTGAGCGGCACCCCCCAATTCTGGTCAGAAGACGCCAGGCCGGCGCAAGCACCTGTGCTAAGCGCTGCAGGGAGTGCAGGGTATTTCAAAGCCTATGACGAACAGGGCCGTGAATATGTGCACTGGCAGCAAGGAGCGAGCGGTGACACTGAGAGTAAACTGAGCGCGCATTATTTGACCGGCGCAGTCAGCCTGGAGTGGGTTTGGAACAATCAGGCGCAGGAGGGTAAGGCCGTTTTTTTGGGTCCGCAGGGCCAAAGGCGTCTGGAGTATGTCTTTCATCAAGGTCATTTGACCGAAGGACGTTTGTACTCTGATTCAGGAACCCTTCTGACTCAACTGCAAACGAGCCCTGACGGGCTGACGGCGGAGGCCAAAGGCTTCTATCCCGGGGGAGAAATTTTATGGACCCTGCAGCGTTTGACTTCCGAGAAAGGCCAGAGGGTCTATGCGCTTAAAACATTTTGGGAGGATCAGCGCACTACTCAAGCGCGCCCTTAGGCCGCGGCGCTGATCAGACCCTGTTTTTCCAGCGCGTCATGCAGAAGCTCGGCAATTCGTTTTT
>JAHFHB010000041.1 GCA_023247135.1 Candidatus Omnitrophota bacterium | reverse complement strand
ATTGCAGTTAAAATCCCCATACCCGGCGGCGGCGTAAATTAAAGATTAAAGTACCGGTACTGGCAGTGCCGGGTTCGACTTAGACCGGACACTCGGAGTACCGGTACCCAAACCTACGGCTTGGAAATTATTTCTCTCAGGCGCATCATAACTTAATTTTATGTCCAAAAATGCTTATCGTTGGCTCGGCCTGGCCCTTGGCACGGTTTTTTTATTTTCTGGCTGCGCTTCTTCTGCTTACAAACCCTCCGGTTTTCTAGATCATTATGAAACCATGACTGAAGAATCTTTCGGTTTGACGACGCAAGTCAAACCTGGAGTGCTCTTCAAAAATTACGACAGTGTGGTGATTGCGCCCGCAGATTTTTCCAGGCTCACGGGCAAGGTTAAGGAAAAAGACAAAACGGAAACGGCGGAATGGTTCCGCACCCACATGCGCGCTGAGATGCTCAACACTTATGCGCATGTGGCTGAGGATGAAGCGGGACTGCCCAAAACCGGGAAATCTTTACGGATTGAAATCACTGTGACGATGCTTGATTTTCGCAAAGGCCCGGCTTTTGAAGGCAGAATCAGTGATGTGCAAACGGGCGAAGTTCTTGCCAGTTTTATGCACAAAGAAAAAACCATTCTGATGGCCAAAGACATCAAGGGCATTGAGGCCGCCATGTCGTTTAAGACCCTGATGAATCCATGCGCCATCAGTTTTGCGGCGGCCGCTGCCTGGGCCGGCCGCATTAGTCAATTGATGGATGCGCATTGGGACGAGCAGCCTCAAGAACCTTACGGATATGTTGCCAGTTATTTTAGTCTGGATGACCAATTGACAAAGATGCCTGAGAAATTACCGCCCTTCAAAGAGTGGCGCGCCCATGCTTCTTTTGACGGAGAATGGGGAACCGGAATCGAAATTCTGGACATGCCTTTCCCGGAAGGGTATTGCTTATGGAAGTTGAAAGCGGGCCGCTACAAGTCGCCCACTTTTTCGCTGCTTGTTTTTCCGGAGATTCATTTCAGTTTTACAGAGGTTCAGCCGCCGCTCTGGGCGACTTTAAATCTGCCCACGTTTAAGCAGACGCTGCATGTAAAGCCCGGCAGTGTTATTTATCTTGGCCATATGAAATACCGTCTGGGCCCGCCGCCGAAAGCCACGAATCCTGTTTTGAAAAAAATTAGCGAGTTTGGTGAAAAAATGGGCGGCGTTAGCGATTACATAACGCCCTCCGCCACGCTTGAAAATAGAAGCGAAGATATGATCAAATATCTTAAAGAAAAATTGCCCGGCCAGAAGTACCGTTTGATCGAACAGCTTTATCCGGAGGAACCGAAGCGAGTTGCTTAAGTAAATTATGTTGGCCCGAAGGGGTGACGTGACAAAATAAAGCCTGCGCCTAGCACTAGCTCCCTTTCGACTGCATAACTTTCCATAGCATTGCATAGCCTGCCCGAAAAGTCCTTTGGCAATTCTCAATTCGTAAACACCTGCTCCAAGACTGCGGCAATCGCCAAAGCCATACTAGCCGAACGCGGTCGATCTGCTGAAACACGATGGCTTTGGCTTTTTTGGCTTATTGTATTTGATTAATCCTTAAAAATCAAATATATTATAACTATTAATTAAAATAATGGCGGCTTGAAAATACAACTAATTAGTTGTATGCTTATTTGCAGCGAGCCGGTCGTTTTGGGGGCTTGGGTTTGAATAAGATTGCTTGCCAATATTTTGAGATTTCTCCCGGCAATATGCCGGCAAAAGAATTTATTCAATCGCTTGATGCATCGACGCGTAGAAAATTCTATGCCATGGTCCAATTGCTAGAAGACTTCGGGCATCGCTTGGGCGAGCCGCATGCAAAGTATCTCGGAGACAGTATTTTTGAGTTGAGGTTCATGGGAAAAGAAGGTGCTATCAGAGTGCTGTATTTTTTCTTTCATCAAAATAAAGCGATATTAACCAATGGATTCCTTAAGAAAACCAATAAAACTCCAGAAAGGGAGCTTGAAATTGCAGTGCGACGGCGCAGATATTACCTCGCCGCGCATCCATGAGGTAAGTTTATGAAATCAAATAATGTTAAGCAGCATCTAGAGGAAGAATTGAAGGACCCTTATTTTAAAGAATTGTATGAGCTGGAAGAACAAAAGCTTCAGCTTGTGAAGCCGATTATCGCGTACCGCATCAAACACAAGCTGAATCAAAAGCAATTAGCGCTTAAAGTTGGTGTGACGCAGCAGCACATTTCAAAAATCGAGAGCGGGGATTTTTCAAATATGGCCACGCTTGGGAAGGTGCTGCTTTACGTTGGTTTTTCCGTCCATTTTCAGCTCATCCGCCTCAAACCCAGCGTCAGCCGGCTCATTCATAAACGCGGGCTGCAAGCGGCCTAATGGCAGAAGCTTTTTAGGTTCCTGGAATTTTGATTTTTATCTTGGTGGGCTCGCCCGAACCGGCTTCAGGTTCCTGGACTTCGTAGTGATGCACATCGCCAAACCCCAGCGTGGCCACTTTGACGGCGCCTTTGACTGTGTGATCCAGGAGCTCTTGAGATCCGTCGTTGACGCCTTCGAGTGCGCCGTTGACCGGACTGCGGCTGGCGGTGCCCCTGGCGGTTTCTGACACAAAGCCGGCGGGACCGCTCACGACGTCCTTAATTCCTGAGGCCACACCTTGCACAGGGGAATAAGACCGCTTTTCTTCCCGGCGCTGGATTTTTTCAATGCGTTCGGCCTCGCGGGCTTCTTCATCATATTGGCCGCGGCGCGCCATCCCCGTGAGCCCTGTCCCCATCAGGATTAAAACCAGCAGAATAAAGAGCGTATTTTTTTTCATAAGTCCTCACTTGAAAGGTATTTAGCGATGTGCCGTGATTATAGCGCAGGCCTGCAGGGATGAGAAGCCTGAATTTGAAAGTGTGCGGCTTTTTGCGCCGGGGGAGGTGTTTGCCTTTTAAACGGGGCTGCGCTATACTAACCCCTTCATTTTGAGCAACTTAGACTTTTATTTTTGTTTCACCTCGCCGCGTGAAATATAAATCCGTTATGCAAACCATCAAAATTGGATTACTGGGATTCGGGCAGATTGGCAGCGGGTGCTACACGCTGTTAAAAATGCGCAGCCGTGATTTGGCGCAGCAGTGCGGGGTGCGCTTTCAGGTCAAAAAAATTGCCGTACGCAATTTGCGCAAGAAGCGCCAGGTCAAAGTCCCGGCGGGACTTTTGACCACGGATGCCATGAGCATTGTGCGCGATCCCGATATCGATATTGTCGTCGAACTGATCGGCGGTGTGACGGATGCCCGCAAGCTCGTGCGCGAAGCGCTGTTACGCGGCAAGCACGTGGTGACGGCTAATAAGGCTTTATTGGCGGAGCACGGTGATGAAATTTTTGAGCTGGCTTGCCGGCGCAAGAGCTGGCTTTTGTTTGAGGCCAGCGTGGGCGGCGGCATTCCCGTGATCAAGGCTTTGCGTGAAGGGCTCGTGGCCAACCGCATTGATTCGATTCATTCGATCATCAACGGGACGAGCAATTACATTTTGACGCGCATGAGCGAGGATCACATGGATTTTTCAGAAGCACTGAAACTGGCGCAGGCCAAAGGTTATGCGGAAGCGGACCCGCGGCTGGATATTGAGGGCATCGATGCCCAGCACAAACTTGCGATTCTGGTGCGCTTTGCTTTTGGCGGGCGCGTGAAGTTTAAAGATATTCATTGCGAAGGCATTGCCACCATCCGCAAAGAAGATATTGAGTTTGCCGAGGAGTTCGGCTACCGCATCAAACTGCTGGCGATCGCCAAACGCGGCCATACAGGCATTGAGGCCCGCGTGCAGCCGACGCTTTTGCCGAAGGAACACATTCTGGCAAACGTGAATGGGGCTTTTAACGCGGTGCTTTTGCGCGGCGACGCTGTAGGCGACGTGCTGCTTTACGGGCGCGGCGCCGGCAGTCTGCCGACTGCAAGCGCGGTGGTGAGCGATCTGGTCGATATTGCCAAGCGCGGCACCGACCGCTTTGCCGATTTAACGCTTGTGATGCGCGCGATCCGCTCCGAACTGCGCGTGGCCAGTATCTCGACGATTTTATCGCGGTATTATCTGCGCTTTCACATTACGGATCAGCCGGGTGTGCTCAGTAAAATTTCGCACGTACTGGGAAAATACGGGATTAGTATTTCGGACTGCGTTCAAAAAATTAGAAGCCAGGGCAGCGTGGTGCCGCTGATTCTCTTGACGCACGAAGCGCCCGAGCGCAGCGTGCGTGAAGCCATCGGCGTGATCGACCGCCTGCGCGTGGTGCGCGGGCCTTCACAAGTGATTCGCATTGAAAGCGGGAGTCCCCAATGACAGCCAAAAAATTCGCCGTCAAAAAAATCGGAATCATCGAGCGTTACCAGGAGTTTCTGCCCATCACCGACAGCACTCCGATCATTTCGCTCAACGAAGGTAACACGCCGCTGATTCTGGCGGAGGCGCTGCCTGCGGAGCTTGGGCTCAAGAACGTGCGCATTTATTACAAGTTCGAAGGCTTGAATCCGACGGGATCGTTCAAAGACCGCGGCATGACCATGGCGATTTCCAAAGCGGTGGAAGCCAACTCCAAAGCGGTGATTTGCGCTTCGACGGGCAACACGTCGGCTTCGGCCGCGGCCTACGCCTCGCGCTGCGGCTTGAAATGTTTTGTGCTGATTCCTGAAGGTAAGATCGCCAAAGGGAAATTGATTCAAGCCTACCGCTATGGCGCCAAGACGATTATGGTGAAAGGGAATTTTGACGAGGCGCTCAACCTGGTGAAGGAGATTTCGGCGGATGGAAAAATCACGCTGGTGAATTCGATCAACCCCTTTCGCATTGAGGGGCAGAAAACCGCGGCATTTGAAATCGTGGATGATCTCGGCGATGCGCCGGAGTATCACGCGATTCCGGTAGGCAATGCGGGCAACATCACGGCTTACTGGCGCGGCTACAACGAATATAAAAGGATCGGACGCTCCGAAACACTGCCGCGCATGCTTGGTTTTCAGGCGGCCGGTTCCGCGCCGATTGTAGAAGGTAAACCGGTCGCGAATCCGGAAACGATTGCTACGGCGATCCGCATCGGCAATCCGGCGAGCTGGCAGGGGGCGGTGTCGGCTCGTGATGAATCTCACGGTTTGATTGAAGCGGTGACGGACGATGAAATCCGCGCGGCCTATCGTTTTATTGCTGAGCGCGAGGGCGTGTTCGCGGAGCCCGCGTCGGCGGCCGCGGTGGCTGGCGTGATCAAACTCGCGAAACGCAATTATTTTGAACCCCACAGCCGGCTTGTGATCACGCTTACGGGCGCGGGGCTCAAGGATCCGGATTTTGCCTTGAGTTTTGATGATCCGATTGCATGCGTAGAACCTAAACTCGATAAAGTGCGCGAGGTCATTGAATCATGAAATACATTCTCGTTGCTTTGCAGGGCGCCGCCGATCATCCCTCCGACGAGCTGGGCGGAAAGACGCCGCTTGAGGCCGCAAAAATTCCGTACCTGCATGCGTTTGCCAAAGCGGGAAAGGTCGGGATGGTGCGCCTTTTTTCGGATCGCTGGGGCGCGCTGCCGGATGCGGCGCTGCTGCAGCTGTTGGGGTATGAGGCAGACAAACTTTACACGGGGCGCGCGCCGCTGGAGGCCGCGAATCTCGAGTTGAAGCTGGAAGCCAATGAAGTTCCTTTCCGCATCAATCTGATTACGGAATCCGGCGGATTGCTCGCCGATCACACGGCCGGAGGCATTACGAACAGGGAATCGCGCGCGCTGCTGAATTTTTTAAATAAAAAACTGGCGAGCGACTTTGTGCGCTTTTTTGCGGGCACCGGCCACCGCCATGTGGCGGTGATCAAAGACGCGCACGGCTTTGAGGCGCTTTCGGCCAGAACGATTCCGCCGCAGGACATCGTGGGCGAGCCGATTGATGCGCATTTGCCCAAAGGGCCGGGTTGTGAGCTTCTTAAAAAGCTGATGTCGGATGCGCGCTTGCTTTTGCAGGACCATGAAATCAATCAGGTGCGCCTTGATTTGGGCGAGAACCCGGCCAACATGATCTGGTTCTGGGGGCAGGGCCGCATGCCACAGCTTGAAAAATTTTCCAAGGAGTACAATTTGTCCGGCGCCATTCTCAGCGAGCATGAGTACGCGCGCGGCATTGCACGGCTGGCTGGCATGACCGTGCTTGAATCCGGCGACGCCGGCGAGGATGCCGGAGCGGCGCTTGAAAAGAAATGCCGCAAGACGCTGGACGCGCTTGAAGACAAGGATTTTGTCCTGCTGCACCTGACGGAGTGCGACATCGCGAGCCGTGAAGGCAGTTTGCGCGAAAAAATATCGGCGCTTGAAGCCGCGGATTATTTTCTTTTTTCAAAGCTCAAGGCCGCCATGGATAAGCACAAGGATATGCGTATTCTCGTGACGCCGCTTTATCCGGCCTCCTGGCAGCAGCGTAAAAGGCTGAAAGAACCGGCGCCGTTTTTAATCACCGGCAAGAACATCATGCCGGGTGATACGGAAAAATTTTCAGAAACAGCCGCCAAGGTTTCCGAGCTGAAGCTCAAGGGCGGCGAACTCATGGCGCAGTTTACGCACCACGCTTCATAACGAGGGATTTGTGGAAATCGTTGTTCAGAAATACGGGGGCAGTTCGGTGGCCAATGCCGAACGCATCAGGCATGTTGCCGGGCGGGTGATCAAGGAAAAACGCAAGGGTCGCCACGTCGTGGTGGTTGTTTCCGCGCTAGGTGATACGACGGACGAATTGATTGAGCTTGCCCATCAGATCACGCTCAAGCCAAGTGACCGTGAAATGGACATGCTGCTTTCGACGGGCGAGCAGGTTTCGGTGGCGCTTCTGGCCATGGCGATTCAGGAGCAGGGCGAAAAGGCAGTCTCTTTTACCGGGCCGCAAATCGGAATTTTGACGGATCCGTTTCATACGAAGGCGCGCATTCTCGGCATGGACACCACGCGCATTCACAAAGCCCTGCGCGCGGGAAATATCGTGGTGGTGGCGGGTTTTCAGGGCAAAACAAAGTCCGGTGAAATTACGACACTCGGACGCGGCGGTTCGGATTTGACGGCGGTGGCGCTGGCCAAATCACTCAAGGCGCGGCACTGCGAAATCTATACGGATGTCGACGGAGTTTATACTGCGGATCCCCGCATCGTTGCCGATGCGCGCAAGATTGATGTGATCAGCTACGAGGAAATTCTCGAGATGGCCTCGCTCGGCGCGAAAGTGATGCATAACCGTTCTGTGGAAGTCGGCAAGAAATTCAACGTTCCGATTTATGTGCGCAACTCGCGCCACTTCAAAGAGGGAACGTTGATTACAAAGGAGAGCAAGCAAATGGAGGATGTGACTGTTCGCGGGGTCGCTTTGACCGAAGATGAAGCCAAAATTACCCTTTTTCGCGTGCCGGACCGGCCGGGAATCGCAGCCACGCTTTTCAAGCGGCTGGCCGATGCCAAAGTGAATATCGACATGATCATTCAAAATAAGACCGAAACAAAAACAACGGATATTTCGTTTACGGTTTATAAAGAGGAACTGCGCAAGGCGCTTGAAGTTGTTAAGGAAGCGGCGCGGGATTTGAAAGCCGGCAACATGACGTGCGACGAAAACATTGCCAAGATCAGCATCGTCGGTATCGGCATGCGCTCGCACTCGGGCATCGCCTCCAAAATGTTTGGCGCGCTGGCGCGTAAAAAAATCAATATCGACATGATCTCGACTTCGGAGATCAAAATCTCCTGCGTCGTCGATGGCAAGAAGGGGCGGCTCGCTGCCCAGACCATCCACAAAGAATTCGGCCTCGATAAAGCTAAAAGGTAATATGCCCGCATCCCCCAAACAAGTTCTACTCTACGACACCACGCTGCGTGACGGCACGCAAGCGGAGGGTATCAGTCTGTCCGTTCAGGACAAACTCCAGATCGCCAAAAGGCTGGATGCTTTCGGCATGCACTACATCGAAGGCGGTTGGCCGGGCTCCAATCCCAAAGACATGGCGTTTTTCAAGGACATCAAAAAAGCGGGAATCCGGCGCGCAAAAATCGTGGCGTTTGGTTCCACGCGCCGGGCGCACAGCAAAGTGTCTGAAGATGCCAATGTGATGGCGCTGCTTGATTCCAAAACAAGCGCGGTGACAATCTTCGGGAAATCCTGGGATTTTCACGTGACGGAAGTTTTCAGGACGTCGCTGAAAGAGAACCTGCTCATGATTGCTGAGACCGTGGCGTATTTGCGCTCAAAAAAACGCGAAGTCATCTACGATGCGGAGCATTTTTTCGACGGATTTAAGGCGAACCCTGACTATGCGATTAAAACGCTGCAGCAGGCCGCCAGGGCCGGCGCTTCCAATATTACGCTTTGCGATACCAACGGCGGTTCGCTGCCGCACGAAATACGCCGTGCGATTGTGCGCGTGAAACGCTCGATCAAGGTGCCGCTCGGGATTCATTGCCACAATGACGGCGAACTTGCCGTGGCCAACTCCATTCAGGCCATCGGAGAAGGCTGTGCGCTCGTGCAAGGTACGATCAACGGCATCGGCGAGCGCTGCGGAAACGCGAACCTGATCAGCATCATTCCCTTGCTCCAGTATAAAATGAACCGCAAGGCCTTGAGCGCGGCGCATTTGAGCGAACTCACGCAGCTTTCGCATTATGTGGCCGAGGTCTGTAATCTGCCGCTTCAGAATAATCAGCCGTTTACCGGACGGTCGGCGTTCGCGCATAAAGGCGGGGTACACATCAACGCGATGCTGAAAAGCGCGAAAACCTATGAACACATGGACCCCAAGCTGATCGGCAATCACCGCCGCTACCTGGTTTCTGAACTGGGCGGAAAAACCAACGTGATGCTCAAAGCGCGCGAACTCCAGATGGATTTTGACAAAGAATCGCCGGAGGCGCGGCGCGTGCTGGCCGAGATTCAGAAGCTGGAAAGCGAAGGCTATCAGTTTGAAGCCGCAGAAGCCAGTCTGGAACTTTTAATGCAGCGCCTGATGGGGCGCAGTAAAAATTTCTTTGAGGTGGAATCCGTGGCTGTGCGTTCTGAAGGTATCGGCAGCGGACAGCCGACCTCGGTGGCCGAGGTCAAGGTGAAGGCCAAGGGCCGCGAGCATTTTGAAGTGGCCGAAGGCGATGGTCCGGTCAATGCGTTGGACAAAGCTCTGCGCAAAGCGCTGCAGCACGCCTATCCTAAAGTGGCCGAAACGCATTTGACCGATTTCAAAGTGCGCGTGGTGAATTCTCAGGCGGGTACGGCGGCAAAAGTCCGTGTTTTCATTGAATTCCGCGATGCCGAAAAAACCTGGGTGACGGTGGGGGTCCACGAAAACCTGGTTGAAGCCAGTTGGAAAGCCCTGACCGAAGCGCTTGAGTACAAGCTTCTGAAGAATTAATCATGGCTGACGAGACGACGCTCTCATCACGGTACGATCCCGCCCAGCTTGAAACGGTCCGTTATCAGTCCTGGGAACAGTCCGGTTATTTTAAACCTGCCAGCGATCAAGGGACGCCGCACGCCTCGCGCAAACCCTATGTGATCATGATCCCGCCGCCCAATGTGACGGGCGTGCTGCACATGGGCCATGCGTTGAATAATGCCATTCAGGATGTGCTCACGCGCTGGAACCGCATGCGCGGCTTTGACGCGCTCTGGGTGCCCGGCGTGGATCATGCCGGCATTGCCACGCAGAATGTGGTGGAGCGCAAACTCGCCAAAGAAAATAAAACCCGCCATTCTCTCGGCCGCGAAGCTTTCCTCAAGGAAGTCTGGCGCTGGAAAGAAGATCACGGTAGTACGATTACGCGCCAGCTGCGCCGGCTGGGCGCTTCCTGTGATTGGTCGCGCGAGCGTTTTACCATGGATGCAGGTTTGTCGAAAGCGGTGCGTGAAGCGTTTGTGACTTTGCATGAACGCGGCTTGATTTACCGCGGACATTACATCATCAACTGGTGCCCGCGCTGCCACACAGCGCTGTCGGATGAGGAATCGGTTCACAAAGAAATCCAGGGACAGTTTTATCACATCCGCTATTTGCTTGCGGGCGGCGGCGATGAACAAAATCCGATTGTCGTGGCCACCACGCGTCCCGAGACGCTGCTGGGGGATTCGGCCGTGGCCGTTCACCCCGGCGATGAGCGCTACAAGCACCTGCATGGTAAAAAGCTGATCCTGCCTCTTTTGGAACGCGAGATTCCCGTGATTTGTGACGAGGCGGTGGATCCCGAATTCGGAACAGGGCTTGTGAAGGTCACGCCGGCGCATGATCCCAATGACTTTGACATGGGCAAGCGGCACGGGTTGGCGGAAATCAATGTGATGACGCCGGATGGGAAAATCAACGCGCAAGGCGGGCCTTACGCAGGGCTGGACCGTTTTGC
>JAHFHB010000319.1 GCA_023247135.1 Candidatus Omnitrophota bacterium | reverse complement strand
GCGGTCATGGTGCTGAGCGCTTATTTTATGATGCAGGCCGGATTTTTGGAAAATACCGCGTATCTTTTTTTGATTTTGAATCTCACCGGCGGCGCGATGCTTTTTCTGGCCTCCTGGGTGACAGGGCAGTGGGGCTTGATTTTCTTGGAAGGAACCTGGACGGTCGTAAGTGCTTATGCGCTCATAAAACGGATTTGTCAAAAACGAGGGATGAATCATGGCGATTGAGACAGAATTTACACCGAACCCGAATTCCATGAAATTTAATACACACATCACTCTGCTGGAATCCGGCAGTGCCTTTTTTACCAAAGAGAGCCATATGGAATCGTCACCGCTTGCGGCAAAGCTTTTAGCGCTCCCGGGTGTGACAGAAGTTTTGATCAAGCGTGATTTCGTCACGGTGACGCGTGCGGCAGGCACTGAAACTTGGAGCGCCATCATTCCGCCCGTCATGGATATTTTGGAAGCGCATCTGCGTTCAGCGCAGCCGGCGGTTCTTGAATCCGCTGAAAAAAAACCGGTGGATCAAAGCGACATTGAGCGGCGCATCCGCCAGGTGCTGGATGAACAGATTCGTCCGGCCGTGGCCCGCGACGGCGGCGACATTATTTTCTACGGTTATCAGGACGGTGTTGTGACCCTGCATTTGCAAGGTGCTTGCTCCACTTGCCCCAGTTCTATGGCGACGCTCAAATCCGGAGTGGAGCGCCTTCTTTGCGACGCCATTCCTGAGGTGCGCGAAGTCGTGCAGGCCTGAGCAGGTTTTTCCCGAAGTCCTTATTTTTTATGAAGTTAGCCCCTCAGCCTTGATTGACAGGCCCCCCGCCATCGGCTAGTATACAAAGAATTCCACTGTAAAGGCGTATCTAACCCTATGGCAGATCGTGTGTTAAGCGGGACGCGGCCGACCGGAAAGCTGCATCTCGGCAATCTTCTCGGTGCCCTTGAGAATTATAAAAAACTCCAGGGGGCCGAGTCTTTTTTTATGATCGCCGACTGGCACGCGCTCACGACCGAATATGAGTCTCACACCTCGATTGCGGCCAACGTGCAGGAAGTGGTGATTGATTATCTCGCAGCTGGCCTTGACCCCGCGCAGTGCACGATCTTTGTGCAAAGTGATGTGCCGGCGCATGCGGAATTGGCGCTGCTGTTATCGATGATGACGCCGCTCGGCTGGCTGGAACGCAACCCGACTTACAAAGACCAGCTTGCGGAGCTTAAGGGCAAAGATCTCAACACGCACGGATTTCTGGGGTATCCCGTGCTGCAGACGGCCGACATCCTGCTTTATAAAGCGACAAAAGTCCCGGTGGGTGAAGATCAGGTGCCGCATCTGGAGCTGGCGCGCGAAATCGTGCGGCGTTTTCATCATTTGTACGGGAAAGAAATTTTTCCGGAGCCTCAGCCGATTTTGACCAAAGCGCCGCGCGTGCCCGGGCTCGACGGACGCAAAATGAGCAAGAGCTACGGCAACTGCATTTATCTGGATGAGAAGGCCCCGGACGTGACGGCCAAGATGAAAACCATGGTCACGGATCCGGCGCGCAAACGCCGCGAGGACAAAGGTCATCCGGAAGTTTGCCCGGTTTATTATTTTCATCAGCAGTTTAACGCTGCCAGCGTAGAGACCGTGGCTTCAGAATGCCGTGAAGCCAAACGCGGCTGTGTGGATTGCAAACTTGAAGCCGCGGGCAAACTGAATGAATTCATGGAGCCCATCCGCCAGAAGCGCGAAATCTGGTGCGGTCAAAAAAATAAAGTGCGCGACATTTTGGCGGAAGGCCGCAAGAAGGCAAGCGTTGTGGCCAATGCCACAGTGCAGGAAGCCCTTGAAACCGTGGGAGTGCGAAGCCGTGACTGAAAATTTTGAAGAGGGAAAAAAAGAGCAGGAAGTCGCTCTGGTTTCAGGACCCGCGCAGGCCGGCGATGTGAACCCGATGCATGTCAAACTGTCCGTGTATGACGGGCCGCTGGATCTTCTGCTCGATTTAATCAAGAAAAATGAAATGGATATTTACGATATCCAGATCGCCGAAATTACACGCCAGTACCTGGGGTATCTCGCCGAAATGAAGAGGCTTGATCTGGAAGTGGCCGGAGAATTTCTCGTGCTTGCCGCCACGCTGATTTACATTAAATCCAAAATGCTGCTGCCAGTGGATGATGAGCCGGATGAAGATGAAGACGGCCTGGATCCGCGCTCCGAGCTTGTGCGTAAACTGCTTGAGTACCAGGCCTTCAAGGAAGCGGCGCGTGAACTGGGATTGCTCGAAGAAGAACGCGGCAAAATTTTTACGCGGCAGATTTCGGACTATTACCTCGGAAATCTCGAAGCGGCGGAACCTGAAATCGAATCGTTTTCCAATAACCTGTTTGATCTCCTGACGGCTTTTCAGAATGTGCTGACGCGCTCGGGGCGCCAGGAGATGCATGAGGTGTTTGAGCAGATCGTGACCATTGAAGAAAAAATTATGGAAGTGAAAACAGTTTTGTTTGAGCGCAGCGGCAAGATTCGATTTTTGGACCTTTTCAAGGAGCGCTGGACGCGCAATGAGTTGATCGCGACGTTTTTAGCGGTGCTCGAGATTGTGAGAACCAAGTATGCTCGTGTCCTGCAGGAAGAAAATTTCGGCGATATTTTGATCGAAAAAATCTAATTTTTTATCGCATGGTTACCTCCCTCTTTCCCTCTCCCGCAACGCGGGGGAGGGCAGGGTGGGGGTGGGCAATAAACAGGAGACATTTAGTCTATGGCATCCAGAAAAGACGAATTGAAGGCAAAAGAGAAAGAAAAAGCAGATAAGCTTAAAACCCTGCGCCGTGAGATGGAGACTGAGCTGGAAGAACAGCTTGC
>JAHFHB010000318.1 GCA_023247135.1 Candidatus Omnitrophota bacterium | reverse complement strand
GGTCAAACGGGAGTTCTGGTTCCGCCGGCAGACCCGGCGGCGCTCGCAAACGCGCTGCGTGATTTTATGGAGCATCCCGAGAAAGTGAAAGCCATGGGGCAGGCGGGCCTGCAGCTTTCCGAGCAGCAATTTTCGCACGCGGTCATGATGAAACATTACTGGGATTTGTACACTGCTTTATGTTCGTAATTTTAAAATGCCATGCGCGAGTTTCTTAATATAGCTTTGGAGCTCCCGACTTTCGCACCGCTTGCCCCGCCCCAGCGAGGCGGGGCTGCGCTGCCACTCCGGCCTCACTCGGCGTGCAGGGTTTTAGCCGGCGGTGCCGCAGGCGAACCCTGCACGCCACCGTGCCCGTTCGGCCTCCGTGAGCTGCGTCCGTCGGGACTCCGACGCCATTTTAAAGAAACTCGCAGAAGGTATAAAACATGGTGAAAATTCCGTTTTTGAATACCGAACCTGAAACCGACATTGCGGTGGCGGCTGCGCTGACGCCGCTTTGGTGGGTGCTCGGGTTTGGTTTTTTTATCTATCACGGCGTCGTCCTGCTGCTTTTCATGAAACTTGTTTTCGGATCCCGAAACAACCAAGCATCGCTGCGTATCCCCAAACTTTGCTATGCCTACGGGGCTTTCCTGCTGATCTATGCCCTTTCGCTTTTAGTCAATGCCGGAGAGCGGCCGGCCCAGCGGCTGTTTGCCTCGGCCAACAACTGGGGCATGTTTTTGATGGGGGCCATGCTGCTTTTGGTGGTTTATAACAGCGACTCGGCAAAACTCGTGCCCCGAGTCATGAATGCCTTTCGCTGGCTATGCCTTGTCAGCGGACTCCTGGCCTGTGTGTCGCTGCTGCTTTGGCTTGCGGGCTTCCATGAACTTTTGATTCAGCCTGTCTTGATGCGGCTGATGCCGTCTTTGAGCGAGTACCCATTTTTCAATTCGCTCATGATCATGAAAATCACAATGACCGAATGGCTTTGGGTGCAGACCCCGCGGCTGAGTCTTTACAGCGGCGCTCCTACGGCGACCGGCGGCTTCATGGTCATGATCATGCCGCTGATGCTGGCCTATTTCCACTGGCGGCGCGGCCGTTTTTTCGAGGGACTGGCGGTGCAGGTGCTGTCCTATTTCACGCTTTTTTTCGCGCAGTCGCGCTCGGCAGTTTGCGGCTGGTTCGCCGCACTTTTTTTTGTGGAAATGATGACGCGCCGCAGAAAGCTGATCGCGGTGCTCACAGGGGCCATTGCGCTCACCGCCTCGGCGAACTGGATTTATGACGGTGTTCTGTGGCTGCTGAACCTGCGGCCGGCCAGTAACGTGGGCCGTTTCAAGCTTTACGACGAAGCCATCGAAATCGTGCGCGATGAAAATCTCCTGTTGGGCCTGGGCATCCGCCTGCGCGATGATTTCACGATGACGCCGATTGGTTCGCATGCGTTTTACGTGGAGCTCCTTTTTGTCACCGGCCTTCTGGGACTTTTGGCGTATATTCTTTTTCAACTTCTGATCGGCTGGTACTGGCTGCGCCAGTGCAGGTACCTTCGCAGCGAAGAAGACCGGCAGCTCTGGAAATATTTGGGGCTGGGCTTCTGGGCCGCCAATCTTTGGCTGATGACCGACAGCATTGTGGCTTTCCCGCATATCACGTATCTCTACTTTTTAGTGACCGGACTGCTGCTGGTCGTGGGCAAAGGCATCGAGCAGGGAGCCGCAACGGGGGCTGCCGCATGACCTTGTTAAAACGGCAGTGGTTTTTCGGAGGCGTGACCGCGCTGGGCGTTTTTCTGCTGGCCTGGCTGGCGGGGGAAGCGCTGGTTTTCTTTACCTGCGGCAAACAGATTTCCATGTTTCCGCGTTACGTGGCGCCGGCTCAGTACGGCGAGTTTCGCATCCGGAGAAACGAACCCTCGAGCCGTTACCGCCATAAGAGCTATGACGGCCAGTGGGAGTTTAGAATCAACCGCCAGGGATTTCGCGCTGACCGGGATTTTTCTTATGACAAGGCGCCGGGTGTTAAACGGGTTCTCGTTTTGGGCGATTCGTTTGCAGCGGGCTATGAGGTGGGCCAGGCAGACTCATTTTCCGCACAGCTGGAAATCATCCTGCGCGGGCGCGGTCTGAGCGCTGAAGTGATCAATTCGGGGGTGTCAGGATTCTCAACCGCGGAAGAACTTGTATTTCTTGAACAGGAAGGCCTGAAGTATCATCCGGATGCCGTGGTGCTGGCGTATTTTACTAATGATCCCGAGGACAACGTGCGCGCCGGGATTTACGGACTGCAGGCCGGGCGGTTGACAATTTTACGCAAGGATTATCTGCCTTATGTCGACGTGCGCGGCTTCCTGGAAAAAATTCCGCTTTACCGCTGGCTAGGTGAAAACTCATACCTTCATAATTACCTGAACAGTGCGGTCACACTTTACGTCAAGGAGTTCCTGCGCCGCAAAAATGCCGGAGCCATGATGAGGGCAGAAGCGGAGGCCCGGCAGGCTGAAGACATTGAAGCGTATCAGAGCGACTTGACGCTGGCGCTTTTGCAGAAAATCGCAGAGGTTTGCCGCCAGAATCAGCTTTATTTTGTGCTCATGGACATTCCCGTCATGCTGCTGGATCAGCCTGTCCCTGAAATGATTCCGTCCCTGCCGCGGGACCCGCGTTTTCATGCGGCCGCAGATACCACGCTGGAAATGCTGCCGGTACTCGGGCCCTATCACGCTCGCGGCGAGATTCTGTACCGGCCGCACGGCAAGCGCCACTGGACTGAGATCAGCCATCGTCTGGCTGCCGAAAAACTCGCCGATTTAATGGAAAAGAAATTGTGAAAAAGGGGACAGGCTACTTTTTTTTGTTTTCTTCCGAAAAAGTA
>JAHFHB010000317.1 GCA_023247135.1 Candidatus Omnitrophota bacterium | reverse complement strand
CGACGCCACAGGATGCGTCCTCCCCGCATGGTCCACAGCGAAGAGCGTTGCCGGATGATTCAAAATATCAACCCCGCGGTAAATCATGCCCACATCATCAACCAGAAACGGGTTATCAAAAACCGTCCTTAAGGCCACAACGATGAAACCGGAAATTAACACTCCGGCCACCCGCAGGTGAAGCCCCACCCCGCATATTTCGTTCCTTTGAGAAGTATTCATAATTGTGTCTGGGCAGTTTACCTCACAATCAAAGCAGATACAACGCCCCGTGTCTGTTCACGGGTTGACAAGCCCTTGCGACTATTGTAACTTGCTCGTCATGAAACATTGGATACTCCCCGCTGCCACGGCCGTGGTTCTTTTATTCACAAGTTTAGTCTTTAAAAATCTTGCTCGCCAGGGCATCCTATACCACGACATCGGTATGAACCTGCTAGAAGCCAGATTCATTGCCGACAGCGTCCAGATCGCAGGGCAGACACTGCACCAAGGCAGCCAAACACCTGCACTCTGGGAGAAACTCAAGCAAGAAACAACAGGCGTGCCTCTTCACTCCGGAAAACCAATGGACGCGACGGTTCTCTGGCTTGCCAGTCTCGTCCGTGGATTTCATGACACTTTGTCGGCAGAGGTCAGCGCTGTTTGTGGCATTCTGGGTTTGATCCTCGTTTTTCTGATCACGCTGGAATTGACCGGCGCCCTCGCCGCTTTCTACGCTTTAGCCTGTCTTGCCAGCTCCACTTTTTACTTGATGTACTCCCGCTCCGCCTTTGCCGACATGCCGACACTTCTCTTTTTTCTTTTGGGGCTGTGGATTTATATCCGGTGGGGACTGCAAGCAGCGGCAAAGAAATCACTTTTTTTTGCGGGACTTTGCTTCGCCTTCATGTTCTGCAGTACGCAATGGCGAGTCCTTTACATCCCCGGGCTGATAGGCCTGCTGGAACTTTTTTCACCTCCCTGGACACCGCCTTTTTTGATCAGCCGCATCAAGCGCGGCCTGCTTTTACTCGCGGGCTTCCTAATCCCGCTGCTCGGTTTCGAACTCCCTTATTTTTTATTACGCATGCGCCTGGGAATTCTCCCCTTTCGCGATTATTGGGAACAGCTTCATGAGAGACTCTTAACAAGCGGCGGGCTCACATGGTTTTCGAGTCCGCTAGAAATGAGCCAGATCTATTGGCGGGTGGAACAGGGGGTTTTCCCGGCGGTTGTACTCCTGGCATGGATTTGGGGCCTCAGCACCTGGCTGAAGCAGCCCTCGCGGAAAACGGCGGTTCCCTGGCTCTTTTCGGCCCTCCCCTTTATCTATTTCTCTATCATGAAATACGGCGGAGCCGCTCTGCCGCGCACCACCTCACTGACAATTCCCACAGCTGCAATCTGTGCAGGTATTTTTTTTGCGAACATCCAAAAATATCTGGAAACTAAAGGGTATCTGCCGCTTAAATTCCATCCGCTGGCCAGCTGCGCCGCGGCCATTGTTCTTCTCACTTTGAGCATCCCGCGGAATCTGAGCTTCGGTATCACCCGATCTGGCTATGCTGAAGCTTCGGCCTATCTGCGCGCACACGAAGACACCCGGCCGCTCGTGCTGGGGATGGAACCGGTTTGGCGCTTTTATCTTGGCCGGCTCGGCTATCCCCCCTACGACCGGCCCGCAAACCTCCGTGCTCTCGTTGACTTTGCCTCACGGAAAAATCTGCGCCGCCTCATCCTGGACCACACTGTGATTTATTCCAAATACGGCATGGAATACACTCGTGCTCTCTTTGGCAAAGTGTCTCCGGAAGCTGTTTTTGATAACCCCCGGGGCTGCAACCTTCTTTATTTGTTGGACGATTTTGGCCTTGATAAGTCGCTGGAAATAGCCCAAGATCCCACGGCCTGTAAAATTTTTATTTTCCGCCTGGCCGATATCGAAAAAGCGCTGGCGGACGGACATCTTTCAGAAAGCAAGGGGTTTGCATGAGTGCCATCGAGTATTCAGAGCGTTTACGTTCCGAAATCGCCCACGGGGAGAAAATCGCCGCCAGTGCCCAGCGTGTCTGGAACTGGGAAGGTGCGATCGGGCGGGCGCGTTATGAAAGGCGCCTGCAGTATCTCTCAACCGCATTAAAACCAGGCCTCAGGGCTCTGGAACTTGGCTGCGGCACGGGACTTTTTTCCACAGGGTTTTCCCGCTCCGGCGCAACCATGGTTTCTATTGATATTTCCCCTGATTTACTCCGGCAAGCTCAGGCCCGCAAATTACCCCATGTCCAATTTTTAATCGCAGATGCCTGTCAAACTGGTTTTGACGCTGCTTCCTTCGATGCGGTTGTCGGAAGTTCCATTTTGCACCACCTGGACATACCAGCAAGTCTGAAAGAATGCTACCGCCTCCTAAAACCGGGCGGCAGCCTGCATTTCACGGAACCGAATTATCTGAATCCGCATGTTTTTTTTGAACGCAAAATTCCATGGCTTAAGAAACGACTGGGCGTCTCCGACTATGAATCCGCGATCGTGCGCTGGCCCCTGGAAAAACTCCTGAAAAAAATAGGGTTCCGTGAAATTGAAATTCAACCGTTTGATTTTTTGTATCCCTTTCTGCCGGAGCGCTGTCTTGGCGGGCTTGACCGCTGCGGGCGCATGCTCGAAAAGATTCCCCTGCTGCGTGAAGTTGCGGGCTCTGTGCAGATTAAAGCGATCAAATAATCCATTTTAAAACAGATCCCGACCCGCTAGAATACCCCCACTCAATGTCAACATTCAATCTTGCCCAAAGCCAGGCTGAGAATCACCCTCCGCTGGCATCAAACATGCAAATCGAAGAACTTCAAAGCTTCTACGACACAATAGCGTCCGAGCGGCGAACGTGGAT
>JAHFHB010000316.1 GCA_023247135.1 Candidatus Omnitrophota bacterium | reverse complement strand
CCGAGTTCTGTTTTATTCAAACAAAAAAAAAATCGGAGAGTTGTTTTTGCCCGCCGCGAGCTCGGATGCCGCGGGCGGAACCACGGCGCGTTTGCTCGCAATGCCGCCTGCGATGCGGGGAATGAAATTCGATCAGATACTGGTCAAGCCGGTTTCCGGCGATGGTTTTTACAGTCTGGCGTCGATTCTTTTAGATCCCGTTGAAAAAGAATCCGTGCAAAAGATTTACGGGGTGTCTTCCCTCAGCGAAGTGCCGCTTTCAAAGCTGTCGACTCGAGTTCCGGATGCAAGCCCGGGCGACAAATATGGCGTGATGGTGATGCCGGACACCCAAAGCGGTATTTTAATCCTGTGCCCTGCGGAGCGGGAAGCGCGTACGATTGAAATTTCCACCGATAGTTACGATGCGTATCAAATCGATTTTTATCTCCATGAGGTGAAAAAGGGCTCGTTGCCTTTACCGCTGGCGCGCCCTGTCAAAGGGGGCACCTACAAGCGCGTGCTGAAGCTGCCCACAGCCATGGCGGGCACAAAATTTGATCGAATTTTGGTGAAGCCGCTTGTGGGGGATGGTTTTTATAGCCTGGCTTATCTGATTCTGGACCCTGCGTGAGGCGAATGAGAAACTTATTATTACTAAAATCCCCCCCTGTTTTCCCAGGTTTTGTTTTAAAGTCCCTGGCGGCTTTGCTGGTATTGGCGGCAGTCAATGGCTTGCTTTATTTTCCGGCGCGTCATCAGCCGTTTGGGTTAGACCAACTGCATTATATGGCGGACTTGAACGGCGACAGGTCTCTTTCAGCGGGTATGAAACGGCTGGATTATTGCAACTCACGACTTTACTGGAAGGGAGATGAAAGCCTTTATCGACCGTTGCTTTTCGGCTGGCTGGGAATTTTAAATAGTGGGTTCGGCGATAATTATCCTTATTGGAATTTGATGCAACTCTCATTGCATGTCCTTTTTTGTTTTTGTTTTTTCTTACTTCTCTCACAGTCTGCCGGTTTTTTGATGGCTTTTATTTTCAGCCTGGCTTTTTCGGTTTCGCCGAACCTCTTTGAATTGAATGTCGACCCGCACCTCGGGGGATATCTCTGGAGCTATTTGTTTTTTATTTTGACGCTCCTGCAGATTTTTAAAATGGAGAAATGCGCTGAGGCTTGGACAAACCGGGATATGCTTGTTTTAGTGTCCGCGATGACGCTGTGTCTGTTTTTTTTTGAAATATTCAATGGATTGATACTGCTGCCTGTTCTTTATCTGATCGTAAGCCGGGCCGTGGCAAAAAAGCCCGGATTCACTTTGAAACAGCTTGCAATCCTGGCCTTGCCGTTTGTGGTTTTTGCACTGCTTTATTTTTTTGTGCACGCCAAGGGGTCAAAGCGAATTTCCTATATCGACTCATTCGGAGGTTCGCTGAGCTTTGAACAACGCTTTCATTCAAAGAAAACCATTTTGATTTATGTGCTGAAGACATTTCAAGATTGGCTAGCGCTGCTCATAGCACCCATGCCGCCGACACCGCGCCTGTTCGGATTGGCTCAGGCGGCGCTTTTGGTATTTTCTGCGGTTACGGCCGTCAGTTTAAGAAGACTGGGGCGTATTCTGCTGTTTTTGGGATGTTTACTTGCGTACCTTGCGTTACTTTGCAGCGGGCGGCCAGCCCCGCCCATGCATCATTATAATTTTTTTTTATTATTGTATTGGCTCCTTTTTTTTTATACGGTCGATGTTAAACGATTTCGTCTGACTCTTTTAGTTTTACTGGCTGGACTTACGGTGTCCGGAGCCGTAGCGACATGGGCGCTTTCCAAGTCTGTGGAAAGTAATTTTGCCGCTCGCTATGACTATTATTTACAATTGAAGCAGTTTATCGAGACGAAGAAAGATGAACGCAGTTTCAGTTTTCGAATCGAACAATCAAGCCCACAGGGGGTCGATCCGATGATTTCGCTAAGGGCGGGTTATGCGGATGATGGCAATGCGCTTATCACGTACCGCAGGTATTCTCAAATTATTTTCGCCCGGTATTACGAGGCGTCCAACCCGCGTTACGAACTGACCTGGGATAAGCGTTCTTTTCAGGTCAAACGCATGGGGGATGACTCGAAAGAAACCCGCCGCCGGGCCGATGTGATTCCGTCGAGGCCCGCGCGCGCCGCAGGTTTACATAAAAAGAAACGGGCGGCTTAGAAGTATGGATGCGCTTGTGCTGGCCGGGGGATTGGGGACACGGCTTAAACCTGTGCTCAGGCATTTGCCTAAGCCAATGGCGCCGGTTTTAAAGCGGCCTTTTCTTGATTACCTGGTGAGCTATTGGCGCAAGCAGGGAGTGTCCCGTTTTATTTTTTGCGTGGGATACCGGCGGGAAGCTATTGAGAAGTACTTCAAACAGCGGCACCGCGGAGTGCCCGTAGATTATTCCATCGAGAGGGAACCTTTGGGGACGGGAGGGGCTTTGATTCAGGCCTGCATGCGTCTGCCGGCAAACAAACCGATTCTGGCGCTGAATGGCGACACTTTTTTTGATGCACCCTTGCGGACGTTAAAAAGTTTTCACGGGGCTAAACGTGCGGAGTTGACGCTGGCCCTGGCGCCCAGGCTCGAGGAACGCCGGTTCGATGGAATCCGTGTGGCATCGACGGGAAGGGTTCTCGGGGTGCAGAGCCGTAAAAAGACCGCCGCCAGGGGCTGGATGAACGCCGGAGTTTATGTGTTTAAGCCTGAAATTTTTTCGGATTATTTTGGAGCAGAAAAAACGGTGTTGAGGTCTTTTGAAAACGATATTTTGCCCCGTTTCATTGCTGAAAAACGCAGGGTTTTTGGATTTTGTCACAGCGGCCATTTTTTGGATATCGGAACACCGGAGTCTTACCAATCGGCAGAA
>JAHFHB010000315.1 GCA_023247135.1 Candidatus Omnitrophota bacterium | reverse complement strand
TCTGCCATGCGGGACCACAAAACCTTCTCGGTTAAATCTGTCAATTTCCCATTGGCATCGCGCGTATAAGTCCATTCGTGAATCTGATTGTCCGGCGTCAAAACTTTCTTCGTGTTGCCGTAAACCCGGACGGCTTTGACGGCAATGTCCGCTGTGCTGCCTTGCAAGTAAGCATTGGCCTCAGCACCTGCCAAAATAAAAAGCGGCTCCGAAGCGCTGGCTCGCTCCCCCTCATCCAGAAAAACCTGCAGTCCATCCAGCGTATAATCGAACTGGACTTCATAATGTTTGCCCTTTTGCGGGGTTTGCGCGGCAAGAATCACTTCCTGGGTAGGCACCGCCACCGGCACGCCATCCACCAGCTGCTCTGATACACGGTTCACTTTGAGTTTTAAAAACCCATCTTCAATGGCGAGTTGAATCGTCCCCTCCGCCGTTTTGCCGGCGATTACCTGACCCGGAAACGTAAAACCCGTTTCAAATAAAACGGAGGGATTTGTGTCTTTCACCTCAAACTCCGCGCTAATACTGGGAAGAGTGGCGCCGACGGTCACGGGATCGATGTGGAAAGAAGGCGTATCGAACTGGGTCTGTTCCGTTACAAGTTCACGACTATACAAATTTTCAAAGTTACCGTGCTTGTCCGTGCGCAAAAGCCCCTCGCGGACAAGCGCATGCAAAGACCGGTTGCCCGCCGCGGGATCGAAAGCCAGCGCAGTCCGCACGGCATCCAGATCCATCTCTTCATGATAGACCGGCGAAGCCAAACCGCCCACATCGTAAAACTTGATGTCAAGAGTGTGCCGCCCGGCGCCTTGCAGCAATGAAAGTGTTTTATGCGGCGTGTAAGTTTCTGCCGCGCTGTACGCCCCTCCGTCAATCGAGTAACTCCACTGGCTCATCAGCGGAAGTTCGGAAGCATCCGGCTGCGGTTCCAAAGTCACGGCGTTTTCCGAGAGGTTTGAAATCTTCAGGTCGCTGAAAACTCCTGAAAAGGTCTGCGTCTGCAAAATGATATCGTCCTTGAACGAGCCCAGGTTCCAGGCTTTGTCCCAAACCTGATACAGCACTTCCTTCACTCCGTCTCCGGCAAAAAGCGTCAGTGATTTACTCGTCTTGAAATCCTCCCAATCGGTCCAGAACTCGCCGCCGCTCAATGAGAAACGCATTTGCCCTAAACCCGACAAAGCATCTGCGCTTGCAATGTTGAGGGTCACATCCCGGCTGTTGGTGAACTGCGCTCCGCCATTGATCGCAATGCTGGCTGTCGGTGCCGTGGCATCCAGAGTAATACTGTTCATTAAAACCCACGCATTACCCGCTTTGTCGCGCACTTCACATTTAGCCCGTTTCGCACCGTTTCCCGCAGGCAATGTCAGCGTTTTGCTTTCCGTGTAATTTTCCCAGCTTCCCCATGTCATTCCGTCGTCCGCAGAAAAACGCACCTGGTCAATCCCTGAACCCGTGTCGCTGGCTGACAGTGTCACCGTCACATCCCGCGACGATGTGAAAGGGATGCCCCCGTTAATCATAAGCCATCCCGACGGCACCGTTGTATCCAGCACAATACTATCGGTGAAAGTCGCGATTAAACCCGCCTTGTCCTTCACGCGGTAACGCACTTCCTTGCTACCGTCTCCGGCCGGCAGAGTCAGCGACTTCGTGCCAGCGGTGTTTTCCCACGCCGTCCAGTTCGTGCCCCCGTCCGTTGAAAAACTCATCTGATCCAGGCCCGATCCGTTATCACTCGCCGTCAAGGTCAGCGTCACACCCGTACCCGTTGCATACGCGTCGTCATTGTTGATTTTTATCGTCCCCACAGGCACCGTTGTATCCAGCAAAATGCTATCGGTAAAAGTCGCGATTAAACCCGCCTTGTCTTTCACACGGTAACGCACTTCCTTACTGCCATCTCCGGCCGGCAGGGTCAGCGCCTTCGTACCGGCGGTGTTTTCCCACGCCGTCCAGTTCGTGCCCCCGTCCGTTGAAAAACTCATCTGATCCAGGCCTGACCCGTTGTCACTCGCCGTCAATGTCAGCGTCACGCCCGTACCCGTTGCATACGCGTCGTCATTGTTGATTTTTATCGTTCCCACAGGCAGTACCGTATCCAGAAGCACCGTGACAGACACCGGAGACGACCATCTGCCCGCTTTATCCAGAAATTTCACATAAACAACTTTACTGCCATCCCCTGCAGAGAACGTCCATGCCTTGGCCGCTGCATAAGTTTCTGCGGTGGTCCAGGTTGAGTTATTGGCAGAAAAACTCATTTTATCCAGCCCGGATCCGGCGTCGGTCGCCGAAAGATTAAGCGTCACAGCGGTTTGATTCACAGCCTGAGCTCCGCCGTTCACCGCAATCGCACCGGCCGGAGGAAGTGTATCGAGCGTAATTTGTTTAGAATAGACAGGACTTGCGTTCCCTGCGGCATCGTAGAATTTCGCATAGACAGTCTTGAGGCCATCGCCCGCGGGAAGTGTGAAAGACTTCGAAGCCGCATAATTTTCAGGCGCACTCCACGTCACGCCATCTGTGGAAAAACTCATCTTGCCTTTGTCCGTCAGACCGCTCTCACTGGACGTTAGATTCAACGTGACCGCTTGGGATAAGGCCAAAAGAGCTGAAGAGTTAATATTGATCGAGCCGGTGGGCGGGGTCGTGTCTTTTTTCACAGTTGCGCTCGCCACAGCACTGAGTTTTCCAAGCGTGTTTTTGGCCACGATGGAAAACGAGTTCGTTCCTTCCACGGTAAGATTCACCGTCGCGGACCAGGTAGTTGAACTATTCAGGGCAACCACCTGAACGTTGTTAATCATAATGGCAGTGTTGGCTTCTTTGGTGCCAGAAAGTACAAATGTGGACGTATTCACTACCGGCGGAATCACAGTAGTCA
>JAHFHB010000040.1 GCA_023247135.1 Candidatus Omnitrophota bacterium | reverse complement strand
TGCCGCATGACATGTGTTGTGATCGTTTTTGAACCATCTGCAAGCCCATTTATTTCTGCAATAACATGAGGTTTAACCGTCTGTACCGACTCCAAATCTGCCTCGCGCAACAAGCCTCGGACAGCCTCGATATCAAATAAACCTGCTCGAGCAACACGTTCTGCTTTCCGCAGTTCAAACACTAAGCCCGCCGGCCGCTCCACATGCGTCCCCATGTTCTTGCCCCTCTGATCTAACCCGCGCGCGGCACGCATGCTTGATTTCATGCCCCCTTTTTCTCCTATAGCTCCCGTTCGCATCTCGGCCCTTGCCGGAGGCAAGGACTGCCCAGGCAACGGCCTTGTTAAGGCCGTGTCCTGATCTGAACGAGCCACCGGCGAGTTCACAGAAGTGCCGGACCTCCGCGTCCGGCGCATCTCGGAACGAACTGAGGCGTACAGTTCCGCAAGGCGGGGGCCATAGCCCTCGCGATCAAGAACCTGGATCTGCTCATCGGTCAGTCCCGCGGTTAATCCGTTGACAAGCGGCCGCCAGGGGTGCCATTCCGGAACTTTTTCGCGCCAAAGAACTTTCATGTCTGCAAATGCTTTCGTACCTGGAAGAGTTTTTGATTCATCCTCCATGTCGATCATGCTCACCGTAAAACCTTCGGCGAGCTGCAGCCACACATCACTGCCTTTTCTGATAATCTGTATCCCGTAATCCGGATTTTCATTGAGGCGCGCAAGCACCCACGTTGAAGTTGGTTTTTCCTCGCCGGCGGCTTCCGCGTTGAAAAGCTGCGGCAGGGCCGTCACGATGCGGGCGGCGATGCCTGTTCCCTTGAGCCGCACAGCCTCGCGAATAGCTTTTTTATCCGCCTCCGCCGCAATCGCCGGTGGGATATCTGCCGAACGCATCTCAGAACGGACCTTCTTTGTGGTTGACGCGGAATCGTTGCGCTCGCGGCGCAGGGCGAGAAGCTCAACCGCCGTGGGAATGAGGCGGGCAACGGCTGCAAACGTAGCGGAGCTGGCGACAGCGCCCCAGCGTGCCACAGGCTGCCAGTCCATTTTCGCCACTCCCAGGCCGTCAAAAACTTGCACGAGGCCCCATGCCGCGATGTAGCCATACGCGGCAAAAGCGACAAACCCGATCAGCGTCAGGATATCCGTTCTGAGTTTGTAGTTGCGAACTTCGCTGATATGTTTTTTAAACTGTTGTGCAAACATTTCCTTTTGAAATGCCGGTTCACGGCCCGCGATCTGTTGTTCCAGATGATAGGCCCTGACCAAAAGCCGCGCAGAATTCCAGAAACCTAGAATCGAATTTTCTCCGAGCGCATCTACCGCCTTTCCGAACTGATGCAGCGTACCCCAAAGCTTCACATCCTGCGCGTAGCTGTCATCGTCTGCACTTCTCATCTCGGCCCTTGCCAGTGCACCAGCCGTAGCAGACGGCGAGATAAATTCATTATTCGTCATTGCGAGAAGCGGTTTTTGCGACGAAGCAATCTCTACGGCGGCTTTCCCTGGCCGCCGAGAAGATAGTCCCTGTTTGTCAGAAACAGGGGCAATCTCAGGCCCTTGAGATTGCCGCGTCGCCCCTACGGGGCTCCTCGCAATGACGAGGGAATTATCAAAAGCAAGAGCCGGAGCAAAGCGCAGCTCGGAACGGCCGGCGAGAGGTTTGTGGGCACTGATGTACTGAAGAAAGGCCTGCGACGTCCCGTGAGCATTTCCGGCGAGCGGAACGTAACCTTGAACCGGATTGTCAAATCCGCGGACTTTGAGAAGCTCGGCCAAATAGGCAATCGGGTAACGCACCAGATAAGTCGCGGCATAATCTTCGCGGGTCATGGGTTTATTCGTCGTAGGCGTCGTGATAAAAATCCAGCCGCCGGGTTTGAGATATTTTTTTGCCTGGTTCATCGCCCGCTTCGGATCCATCTGGCCAATGGAATCAATGAAGAGCACCAGATCAAAATCATGGGGGAGATCGAGCGCAGTGTTCGCATCACCCACGAGAGTGCGGATGCCCTTTTGTTCTAATACGGCCGCATTTTTCGGGCTGAGTTCAACCGCTTGAAGCTGATGGCCTTCCTTCTGCAAAATCTCGGCGAGTTCGCCGCGCCCCTGACCGATTTCCAGAATTTTAAGATTCCGGCCAAACCCGTGAATCAAATTCAAATACCAGTTGAGAATATCCGGGCCGAGTTTCATCATTCCGATGGGAATGCCCCCAACCGTTCCAGGCACTAACTTCCAGCCATCCGGGCCAAACGCGTCATAAAACCGGATCAGTTCAGCCGGCGTTGGCACCGGAAACTTCGGCAGATTCTGAATACCATCGAGCGGCCTTGCTTTTGAAGCCGCCTGTTCCGCATCCGCATACAAATGCCGCCATAAAGTCAATCGGGCCAGGCGCAAGGTATCCAGCACCTGCTTCGTCACCAAGCCCCAGTCAGCGCCCGCAAGAGAGATTTCATACTGCGCGTTAAATTGAGCCTCGGAGATTTGACGATCCGTCACGCCATGCTCTGCGAGCTGGCCAAGAAGCGTTTCGAGAATTTCAGCAGGAACATCCGATAACCCGTCAATCACCGCTTTTTGGCTCTCGGGGAAAAACTTCACATCAAGGGTTGCGGTGCGGATTTTTTCACCCGCCGCGGGCTGGCGCGCATAGGTCACCCGGATATGGCGCGTGGCATCGTATTTCGTGACCAGCCGCACTTCTCTTTCGGTCTGCCCGCCTTCGGCCAGATTCCTCTCGATGTCTTCCAATAGCGCCTGATACTTTGCATCTTGCAAAGCGGGTTGTGCTGGATTGTCCCGCCCGGCTTTCACCTCAAGGTTTACGCCGCTCGCATCAAATTGCAGAGGCGCGCTCTCGCCTTCAAGCAATGCCTGGTAAAAAAGTTCTGCCAGCGCCGGATTCTTGATCTGGGCGGATTCCTGGTCGGTGTAGCCAAGCAAGTTCATGAAAAGGCCTGAAAAAATAAACAAATCCAGATGCTGCACCAAAAATCGGACCAGCATCCTCGCCGAAGGTGTCGCGGCCAGCCCATAAGGGGGCCCCGAAAACACATCCGGCCAACCGATGGCATCCGGAAGCGCAATCTTTTTGAGCCCTTTGCGCCAATCGATTTGTCCATACAGCTCCCTGAGTCGATCCTGCGTTTCCGCCAACAGCTCGCGGTCTTTCACTTTGGTGAAGTTCAGCTTCAAAAGAGCATTCACGAATTTGCGGATGTCCTGCGGTCGCATCTCCGAGCGCTTAAACTGAAGTACCCGCGCCCATTTTTGTAACCGTTCAAATTCTTTTTCCGTAATTTCTTGTTTGCCTCCGTCGCCCCACTCGTTTAAATACCATCCAGATTTTTCTGTGCCGGTAACCCGTGCCAGGCCATACTTGGTGCGGCGGGAATTCTCCGTAAAAATTAATAATGGCAGCCCATCCGATAATTGGGTCAACGGCGCAAGTGTTAACTCGCCCGCGTCTCTGGCTTTTGCCAGCCGCGAGATCAATTCTTGCAAAAATTCATCCACCAGGAGGTAAAGCCAGTCTCCTCGCGCAAGAGCAGAAGTGCCTTGTTTAGACCTGTTCTTTTTATGGGCCTTACCCCAAATTGCGTTAAACTCCTTGAGAGTGACGACAGCGCCTTGCCTGGCAAATGAAACCCGCTTGGCAATCGAGTGCCAGTAATGCCATTCCCGGCTTGCGAAAGGAGTGCTGCCCACCTTGCTATCCGCTTCTTCGCGCATGTCGTAAGGCAGCAGATACGGAATCCGCGTACGCGCGTAAAGCGCCACAGCGCGGCGATTGGGGTCAGGGTCGTCACGATGCCGCATGAGTGCTTGAAAGGCACTGTCCAGGCCGCTGTCTTTCAGGGCATAAAGCGCATGATTTCTCATGCCCGCCGTTTCGTTGTCTGATTCCGCGATTTCAATCACTTTTTGGGTGAGCGCTTCGTCCTGGGAAAGCACCGCCACTTGCACCGCAAGGCGGCGCGCGTAACTATCCACACCCTGATCAGATTCAAGCCCCTCATTAATTTGCCGCCAAATCACGGGTGCAGCTCCCGTCAAATTATTTTCCTGATACAATTTCAAACTAGCCTGGCCCCACCCTTCGTAAGCGGCTGAAAGCGTTTGATGGCGATTTTTGGATTTTGCTTTCGGCGGAGCCATGAATTTTTCTAAAAATTGCGCATACGTTAAAATTTTGGGTTGTACCCGTTCGTGATGAAAGACCTTTGTCTGTAAATAGCGTTTGGCTTTCTGCGTGGGAACCACCCAGAATCGCACATCTTTTCTTGTAATGGCGGTGAGGTATTCCCCGTAACGAGTGAGCGTGGCGTTGGCGTTGAGAATCGCAAAATAAGGCCCTTTCAAAGATTGTGTAAGCCGCTCTTCCATCTCGGCCATGGGCATCAGGGGCATGGGCTCTCTTCCCTGGATGTCTCGAAAGACGGGATCCCAAAAATCTCCATTGATTCCGACCACCGGACCCTCGCGCCACGTGTTTTTATCTGCCGCGATCTGAAAATTGGTGTTGAAATAGCCTCTTTGGCCAAAGGTATCCATTTTTTCCAAAGTCGGGAGACCTGCCGCAAACATGCTCCGGCTTTTAAGAAAATCTGTGATCGCAATCATCTGAAGCGCCAGGGCATCCACACCCTCTCCGGCTTCTCCGGGATGGGGACGGCGTAAAAAGGCTTTGTCCCAGGCCGCTGCAACCCGCGCTTCAAACAGTTCTCGTTGCTGAGCGGGACTCGGCAGAAGCATCTCTTGATTGAGCGCGTCGGCCGCCATCGACTGATTGCGCCATGTTTTATAAGCATGCCAGCGTTTGACAAAGCCGCGCAAGGTCGAGGGACCCATCGCATAGAAATCAGGGTGATTAGCGTCTTCAGGATAAATCCCGCGTTGGTTGGACCAGACAAAAAATCCGTGAGTCATGCCCACAAGCTGACTGCCAAAAAAGATCGGGATGCCGCAAAGCCCATGCCCGAAAGGCGCTTGCTTCATTAAGAAAACAAGCTTGTCGAATCCATACCGCCCAAGCCGCACGGTCCGCCTGAACATTTTCAATAAAAACAGCGTACTGGACCGGTAGAAAAAACGTAATTTATGCGGCTGCTGCCGCAGGAAATCAGCAGAAACTTGAGATAATTGAACAGGCCGTATGGTAGCCTGCGGCGATAGCTGTCTTTTGGAAAACCGGTAAATCGCCAAGTTCTGCCCGTCCGATGCCGGCTCCGCATAGTCGACAAAACCAGGCACCTTGGTGTCAATCACCCGCGAAAACTGGCCCGAAACTTGAACTTGATCCTCATCCAGATGATGGATCAGCGATAAGACATAATAAAATTCATCATCCTCCTCAATAATCACGCCCGTGGATGACAAGTTATCAACATCATTATTGGTCACTTCCACAATCGCACCCGCCAGGCGCCGTTTATCCGTCTGGTTAACTCCGCGAACACGCCCATAATAACTACGCATCTCGGAACGAGCCTCCGGCGAGACTGACATGCCGCCATCAGCGGCACGTACAGTCTTGTCCATGCCATCCGGCAGGGGCGAGACCCAAGTTGTGCCGGACCTCCGCGGCCGGCGCATTTCGGAGTGGGCAGCTTCCAGCAAAAAGAATTTACCGCCGGGACGCATCGACCCCGTCAGCTCTGAGTTCTTAAGGTGAATGATCCAGCCGGTTTTCTCCAGCATGCCATTCAACGCGTCTACATCATCCGCATGAACACGCACTAAAAATAAAGCCCCGGGCTTGGCGTTTTGACGGACTTCCTGAAAAACTTTTTCCACCGCTTCAGGCCGCACGCGGTTATTAATATCCACGCTTGAAAGAAGCGGCAGTGCCGCATCTTCGGAAATAACGGGCGCCTTTTTGTCAAAATCAGGAATATTCCAAACGTACAAATCGCTCGGCGGTAAAATCATTGCGGACTTTGCGCGCAGGGCCGCCACATTATCTTCCATTCCCTGAGAAATAGCGGTGTAGAGCGCATTGGCGGCTTTCAGAAGAGTCAGGTCATACATCGTGACATGCGCCGCTCCCAACCCGGCGGCCGCCGCACCGATCCGGCCTGTGCCCGCTCCGATTTCAGAAACCGTTTTGCCGTGAATATCAAAGCCCGCCCTGGCGCCCAGCTCCTGCAGCAACGCCATCATTGAAAGCGTGGAGGCATGCGCCGGCGTAAATACAGTCGGGAACGCCTTGCCTTCCGGATAGTCGCGCAAGAAAAATCCATCCATGCGCGTTGCTCGGAACATGTCATAAGGAACTCCGCCCTGCGTGGCCGGATTACGGCCGTAATCCGCTTTATGAAATTTGCGGATGAATACCTGAATACGGCCATAGAGCTGCGGATCAAGCGAAACGGCCGGCTTGGACTCAGACGCGCTTTGCCAAAAGCCTTGCTGCACATCGCCGGTGAACGGATAAAAAAGGATGGGTTCAAAAGGGCCGCCCGGAATGGCCCAAACCAGCGCCGCGGGTTTTTCGTCATAAGTCAGCAAATACAAATACTGCAGCAGCTGATCAGACCGATGCCCATTAGCCTGCATCAGCCGGTTCACTTCGTCTTCTTCAAAAATTCCGAGGGCGCTTTCATAAACCGCCTTTTCAAGCGCTGCGCCTTCAAGGCCAAAAACAGGATTCTTCCCGACCTGCACCCGGCCCCACTTGTCTTCCAGTGTTTCGATCCGCGCTTTCTCAGGATCAATGCCAAAGGCCATCAGGAAATACCAGAGCGGCGTCTGGCTATCAAAGCCCTGAAGCTCCAGGGGTTTATGCGCCGCTCCTCGCATCTCGGAACGGATAAACTCAAAACCCTCGACCTTCTGCAGATGATCCAGCGAATAAGCCCTGCTGTAACCTAAAACGCTAATGATACCGGCCAACTCACGGATTTCTTCGATGCGGGCTTTGGCGTCAAAAGGGAAATAATAAAAAGCATCGAGCTGGTTTTCTTTCATCAGACCGTCCATGGCATCAGCCGTACCACGAAGATCGGCTTCGGCTTTAATGCGTTTGATCACGTCCCAATAGCTGTGGAGCGCTTGCGCCCAATAAGCGTTACGCGCCGCATGCCGGACATCCAGCAATAATGTTTCCAAAGTTCCCTGAAAACGTCCCCGGCCAAAACGTTTAATGAATTGACTCTCAAACCACCCGTAGAAAGACCAGATTAAACCGGAAAGCATCGGGTCGTTGCGTTGTAGATCTTTAATCACGCGTGTCATACTTAAGGACAGCCCGTGCATACCCCCGGCAAGATCCCAATCGATTTCACCGAGCCATTGTTCGATTTGAACCGCATGCCCCTGGATCAGATCACGCAAATGAGAAAGGGTCTGGCGAGCATACGCTTCATCGGGCCAGGACTGTTTATACGGCATGCCGAGTAGCCCCACTTTTCCAGGAAGTGCGGGATCGTAATAGGTCAGCGGCAGAATAAACATCAAAAGTTTTTGCAGGCCCACCAGCATCAGAATGCGCTCGGTCTCATCCAAATCCGTGCGTCCGAGTTCTTCCACCAAAACATCCAGGAGGCCTGAAGCAATGACAATGTCGTCGGAAACGTCGAACCGCGCCATCATCAAGTGCGTGCCTTTCGTGTAGGCCAGCAAAGCGACAGCCGTATTGCGGTAGGGCGCCGGTAAAAGCCGGACTTGCTGTGAGAGTGCAAGGAATTTGTCGGGATCAAGATAATGCGCCAAACTGCCCACAAAAAGAGAAGGGATGCTGAGATCCATCGAACCCAGCTCTTTTTTGTTATAAAGCAGGATTAAATCGTCGAGCGCGCGCAAATCCTGATCTTCAAAGGGGCTTTTCCCCGCCGCCGGGTGATCGATGGATTTTTGCAGCACATACAGCGCCAGGGCTTTTAAAACCGTTTCGCCCGTTCGCGGCAGGTTCTCATTTTTAACCGTGACCCTCTTGCCCTCACGTGGGTCGTAAACCCCGTGCCGCCTGGCGACGCCCCAAAGGCCTTGCCAGGAGCCTTTTTCTGAAAATTGAGCCGCGATTTTTCTGACAAGCTGCGTGACGGCCCATTCCGATTGAGTCCCGCTTTCCGGGGCATTCAAAATTGCGCGAGCTTCGCGCAGCCACTCCGCCAGTTTTGGATCGTGTCTTAATTCAGACCGCAGCAATCGCGACGCAGCAGCATCGTACATGGCGCGCAGTTTGGCGCTGGAAATCTTCAGCCCGAAATGCTGCAGGAAATTCCGGATCCCCGACTCTGCATTCCGCAAAGTTCTCAGATCACTTTCAACATGCTCTTTTGTCACGGCACCCGCGCCATAGTCACGGTAAGACTCCACATCCACCACATTGACGATGCGAAAATCCAGCGGCCCCAGGACCACTCTGAAGTTTTCAAGATGCAAGTCATATTGCGTTGATTCCAGCCGCCGGCCCACAAAACCGGCACGATGCAGCCGGGCGGTATATTCAAGAACACGCCGTACCATCTCCAGCGCAAGAGTTTTCACATTTTCGCCGTAGCGCTGCGCCATGTATTCCAGATCTTCACGGCGCAGGTGGTCCATGCGATACCCGTCGTAGGAATATTCCGTCAAACCTTTATAATCGAGGACAAGAAGCGTGACGGCATCGCGTGCGGTGATCGGCCCCTGCCCTTCATAAAGATCGGAACCGCCCGGGTATTCTGCAAAAGCAATGGAGGGCACCACCGTGCCGCCCGGCATTGCCTTGCGCAGGGTTTCACCGTAATGAAAACTGTCGGCCAGTACGCCGCGCTTCTCATCGCCGGGCATTTTAATTTCAACCGCATGCGCCACCTCGCCAGCTTGATTCATGCGAAAAAGAATATGGCGCCGGAAAGAGCCTGTGGTCGACGTCGCATACAGGCCCTCGGCGATTTCAAAGTAACTGCCCTCATGCAATGCGCGCTCAAGCGGCGACTCCGTTTCTTCAGTCATGCCGCGCTCCTCGGTCTGGTAAAAAAGCAGGCGGGATCGGCTCAAGATTCCCAGCAGAACCTGGGCGTTCTCCTTATTAAAAATGAGATTAAACAACGCCGGGTCTTTCTGCTGCAGCGATTTAAAAAGCGGCCCGGCCGTAATTTTCACATCCGGCCCCGGCCCGCGGGAAAGATCCATCTTTTCCCGTTCCGCCTTGATGCGAGTCACGGCATTGAAAAATTCTTCCCAAACAGCGTGCGCTTCTTCGGGTAAATGCGGGTAGAGCCAGCTCACGTCTTTCCAGGAAATAATGCCGGCCGGAATATTTTTTTCTAAAATCCAGTTCGCTAGCAGAGGAAAGAAATACTGCGCGGCCTTATCGTCCGGCAGGCCGAGAAAAGCCGCTTGCTTCAAAAGAACCTGCATTTGCTCACGGGCTTTTTCGGGTGTCAGTTCCGCGACCGGAATCGCTTTGGCCGCCTCGATTTTGTTGGGAAACTCCAGAGAATCATGAAGGTTGCCCACATACGCTTTCGCGGACAATTCCATGAGCGCTTTCTCCAAAGGTTCCGGCCACACCCGCCGGAGTATAATGCGCTGAATCCCCTCAGACGTTTGTTCATGAAAAGTTCCCGCATGCGCTTTTTCAAATTCAAGCACCTGCCCGATGAGCGTGATCCATGACTTGGGCTCTGGCGCCCCCGCCATATTCCGGACATTGCTCAGCCAGGCCCAGGGCCCGCCCCGTCTTGAGTCCAGCTCAAAAACCGCTTTTTTATATTCCGCCCACGGCCCAAGCTGCTCCAGCTCAAACTCTTTATTCCCAGGGAGCGTCTCACGCCAGTTTTGCAGCGCCTTCTCCAAAAGTTCGCGCATTTCATCGGCTCTCAGGCTGGCCAAGGCAGCTTTTTTGACAAGATACAAAAGCATCCCGGGTAAAAGTCCAAGCATTGCCCCAACAGCAACGCCCTTAACACTCGAACTGCCGGATAAACCTACAAAAGGAATCCCCAAGAAATTCATGACCGTCACGACAGCGACGAAACCGCCCATCAAAATCCCTGAAAAAAGCACAATCCGCCGGTACCACCGGACATGCCGGTTACTGCCCCGGTAGCGCAAAATCTCAAGCGTTTCACGCACTCCCCGGCCTGCCCACTCAAGGCGGCGCATCTCGGAGCGAACCTCAACATTTTCGGCGGGGGCGGGAAGAGCGAGGGGTTTGAGTTCCAGAGTGACATCCCCCTTCGCGCCGGCAGCCTTGTACCACCACTCGGCTGAACGCAAGAAATCTTCAATCCAGTTAGCCTGTGTGCCCTGTGCAATACGGATGCGGTAAGTTTGATTTTTAAATCTGCGGCGCACGGATTCGGGCCAGGCATATTGAAGTGTTTGGCGCTGAGCGGCGACCAAAAGATGCGGCTGGTTTTGCAGCGCCCAGGCCGCCATGCGCAAAGCCCCTTGCTCATCGGTCTGCAAAGTCACTTCGATAACATGCAAGGTCGCTGCGCGCGCGATCTCGCGGGAAAAATCTTGAAGCTCCTTGGCCCCTTCGACTCCATGCTCTTTCGTTGCCGCCAGATCCCGTCTTAACTGCCGGGCCTGCCGGGTCACCTTCCTTGTTAGTTTTTTCTCAGTAGCACGCGCCGCTGTCCGCTCCCTGACATAG
>JAHFHB010000039.1:9882-10649 GCA_023247135.1 Candidatus Omnitrophota bacterium | reverse complement strand
ACGACAAGATGGCCGGTTTCAATTTCAGGCGCGGCCGCCATGCTAAAACTTTGCATGGGTTCGCGCACGGGTTCATGCGTCTCGTCAGCTGCAACCGCCACATTTTTTTGTTCTCCGGCAGTACGGAAAGCCTGCGTATCCAGGGGTTTTGCAGCCAAACTGTTAAAAAAATCGCGCCGGTCCGTCAACGCTTCCTGGGTCAGCGGAATCGGGCCTTGCAGGATTTCACCGGTCTTGACCGTGACAGGGCCCCATTCAGGGCGATTGTCCTTGATCCACTTCCAAATTTCATACCGCTGGCGCTCATCGGCATGCTGAATCACGACCTCGCGCAGGCTGGGGCCGATCGGTTCCAAAACATGGACTACCATCTCGGGCCCGGAAATATGCCCGGACAAGTTAAACTTATCCACCTTTGAAAAAATTTCCAAAACCACCCCTTGAAAATTCTGTTTGCGTTTGACTTTGTGGTTGGGATCACGATTGTACTCCGCGGTCTCCAGCAGCTGGCTGCCCAGGGCTTCCTGCGGATCCATGTAGCCGGTGAAATAAATTCCGTTGGCCGGATCGCTGACCATCTTGAAAGCCCACCAGTTGGACATGCCTTCGGTGGCATTGCCTGAAGAGGAAATGATAATCCAGCGCCGGTTAGGCCTGGAGTCGTCTAGCAGGACCTCCTCGCGTTTTAGCCAGGCGGTGCCGCGCTCCTCCGGAATGAAATGCACATGGTTTGCGAGAACGTTCCCGTAAGGCCTGAACACTTCCGG
>JAHFHB010000039.1:0-9872 GCA_023247135.1 Candidatus Omnitrophota bacterium | reverse complement strand
TTTTGCGTAAACGCGGAGGCCTGGCCGTCAATCAGGATATGAGTATCCGAACCGCCCTGCTCCACCAGTTTTTTCCAGTTTTTGAGCAGCGTCATCAGGACTCGCTGCGACCTGCCGTTCGCGAATGCCGGAAAGAGCACTTTGCCGCGCGCGCGCAAGCGCTCGCCCACCGCTTTGATCATTTTTTCTTCTTCCTCAGCCTCGGGCTTGCGTTCACGCATGCCGTAAGTGCCTTCAATCACCACGCGGTCAATGCGCGAAGCGATCTCAGGCGGCAGCGCTGCCCATCCTGGAACCGGCTCCTGAGGGTTAAAAGAAATGTCGCTCGTAATCAGCGTATTGGAATCCGGCGTGCTGACGACCAGCGACGTCGCGCCGTGCAAATGGCCCACCGGCCCGTGCAGGTAAACTTTCATGTTGGGACTGACGGCCACCCACTCGTTCGGCTCAAGCACATGCACGTCTTCCATAAAGGCGTTCAGTTCCCCCTCGGTGAAACGCACCTGGGTACCGGCATTCAATCCGATAGAGAAACCCAGCACCATACGTAAAAGTCTGTAAGTTCCGGGCGTCACATAAAACGGCACCTTGCCTTTGAGATCGCGCCAAAGTTTGACCGCCGCGCCCACGTGATCAATGTGCGTATGTGTCAAAAAGACGGCCTGAATTCCCGGGTTGAAAGCCGACGGCCACTTGGGCGCGTCTCCGGTTTTGATCATCTGGCCTGCGTCCACAAGAATCGACTCCTGCTGATACGTCAATTGCATGGAGCTGGCGCCGATGCCCTCGGCCGCTCCAAAAAGCGTGAGATGCGTCGCGCGGCGGCTGATTTCCGCCTCATCCTGAATAACGCGTTTTTTTTCTTCCTCGCGGCGCAGCGCTTCATCCACAAAGAATTCTTCGATGGAAGTCATGCGAGCCGCAGCCGGCTTGCCAAAGAAAGCCACCGGTTTATACACTCCGTTTAGAAATTCATGACGTAAAGAAAAAATCCCGTTTTTCAGTTTTTGCGGCGCAAGCCCTTTTACAAATTTCCCTACCTGGTCTGAAACCTGAAGACGGATGGCGGAGACGGTATGCTCCAGGAAATGCGACATGTAATCAGGATTGCTCATGCCCGCGCTGTCATCCACATCGGGAAGCCGCGCATAAGGCAGCAGCACGCGCTGCACAAAATCGTTGAACGCCGCCACGTGTCCCGCCTTCGGGTCAAGGCGGGCATAATCGGGAACTTCGCTCAAATAGGCGTTCAGATAAAACAAGTGATTCACCTCCGAACCAGCCAGGGCGTCGTTGAGCCGCTTGACTCTTTCGAGGGCATGCTCAGCGCCCTCTTTGAGCACATCCGCCAAAATCATTTCGAGTACGGAAAAATTTTCTTCGCTGTCATATTCTTCGGAATTAAGCGCCGGATTCAAAAGCTGCTTCAAGCGAGTGAGGACTCCCTGCTGGATTTCCAGGCGTAATTTATCCAAATCGTCGCCTGTGTGACTGGCCTGGAATGACTGGCTGAAATCGAACCGGCCGAGGAACTCCGTGAAAACGCTTGCAAGACGCTGAAAATCCATGCGAGTCTTCTGACGATCGGCCGCAGCTAAAAGGGCCTGTTTGGCCGCAGCCACGGAAGCGGCCAGCTCTTGGCGTTCCAGGATGTGCTGTTCGATTTCCTCCCCGGTTTCGAGACTAAAAACCTTGATCGTCGCCACTTTGGTTTTTGTTTTTGAAAAATCCTGGTAACGGATGAACAGGTAGCGCAGCGGATGTGCCTGATCCGGCGGCGGGACGAAACCCGCTGACAGCTGATAGCCGTCCGCCGTCGGCTTAAACGCGCCCGCAAGAGCCACCCCGACGCCCGCGACGATATGCTGATCCGCAAGGGTGAGTTCCTTGATGTTCGCCGTCGTGGATCCCCCAGCCTGTCCGGTCTCGGTTTGATAACTCGCGCCGCCGCCCTGGGCGTACAGGAAATACTTTCCTTCAAAAGCCGCGGCCGCGGCTTCGCGCAGGCTGGCCTGAAACTTGGGCAGGCTGAATTTATCCCGGACTTGTCTGGGGATTTGACTGTGGTAGGCGTTCAACTTTCGCATCAGAACAAGGCGGGCATGCAGGCTGAGAGTTCTCGCATGCAATCGGCGGTAATAAGCCTGGTTGGTCCAGCGATTGACCGCTTCGTCATTTTCCAGATCCGGAACCTCAGGTAAAACAAGATCTGCACCGAACTCTTCCCGGTTTTCGACCACAGCCAGCAGGCGATCATGCACGGATTGCAGCTGTTCCACCGGGTCCGATCTCTGCATGGCTTCACGGATTTCCTGAGCAGCCTCTGCCGATCCCAATTCCAGAAAGCGATCCGGCAAGTAAACAATCCCTTCCTGCAAATCCAGATAAATATCCGCCTGCCTTGCGGCCGGCCGGACGCGGATGGAATGATAGCCGCTGCCTTTTTCCATGAGCGGCTTCAAGGCCATGGCAAGGCGCTCGTACTGAAGGTAAGTTTTGTAGCTCGCGACGGGATGATGCTCCACCGCTGCGGGCAGAGGCGGCAGCACTTCCAGTTCAGGGACGCTGGAAATATTGCCGGCTGCATGCTGAAGCGATCCGATAAACGCGGTCGGTTTTTTCAAGGCAGTATCCCACACGTAAAAATCCAGCGCAGCCCGGGCCTGACTGACGAGAATCAAAATGGTTTTATTTCTTTGTGCCGGAAGATTAAGCGCCAGGAAATCCCCGTTCAGTCCGAACTTTATAAAGCCGTCCGGGCCGGTTTCCTTGAGGTACGCCCCATCCCCCGTAATCGTCGCGACGCTGTCATGGCCGGCTGTAAAAAATTCCAGGTCGTCCGGCGCCGATTCGGCCTCCCTGTCCTGCAGGCGGTAAAGCGGCCCAAGCGTTTCCACCTGCGGCAATTTATGCCAGCCCTCGCCTTTGGCGCCTTGCGGCGCCAGCGCGCTTTCAAGCGCAATATCCAAAAGATAAAAATGCCGGTCGAGAAATTCCTGCCTTTCCAAAAGCAAAGGCTCTTTTTCTTTTTGCAGAATAAAGCCTACGATCCTAACAATGTCTTCGTAATCCGCGTCGTCCCAGGGTTTGTCCAGTTTGCGGCTATGCTCAACGGCCGCCATCAAAAGCAGGGCGGCGGCCAATTTCTCGTGCCGGGGGTTTAACAATCCATTGGCAATGCCGATGCGTTCTTTGTCCGCCCCGGCCAAAACCGCTTTTCCGGAACCGCTGGCGGCATCTTCGATAAATTCTTCAGGAAAGTGCACAAGCTCGGCGTGTTCCAGGTGTCTCAAAAAGCTTATGGCTACCGGACGGAACTGCTGAACCGGCATGGTCATGATCCACTGCTTCAAGATCTCGACAAGTTTTGTTTTGACAGCCGTGGATATTTTTTTTCCGGCGGCCACTTTGGCAGCCACATCGTTGTCGTCAAATCCCTCGGCCATAAACGCCTCGATACTTTCGTAATCCGTGAGGTCCCGGGATTCCGAACGCGCCGGCACGATGCGCACGCGCTTCCCGAGGCTGCCATCCTCCTCCTGGACTTCAGAAACGACGACACGTACCAGGTCGCCGGCATGAACCCGGCGCGGGTCTAAAAGAAAAACAGATGAGCTCCCCGGTAAAATCAGTCCGCCCTCGGTGTAGCGCGCCAGCCACTCGGCAACGTAAGGCCCGTTTTCTTTAGGCCCCGCGGGCCAGCGTTCGGGATACAAAAGATCTTTTCTCGGAATAAGCTGCCCGTCGAAAAAGGAAGGCTGCGGCTGCGGGCGCACATGCGCAAATTCCGCCGCGTCGGAACCGGCCTCGATCGCCGGAATCTCCGCATGCGTGCGTTCTAAAAGAGAATCTTCGAGGGTGGTACGAACGTAGTACTCTTCCCAGCGTTTGAACGCATCACTGTCTTCCCTCTGCTTGAGATCCTCAATCGTCAATTTTAAAAATGGCAGTTCTTGCTCCTCGCCCCGCAGAAAGCGTTTAAATGCTTCCAGGTCATCTACTGAAATTCCGTCGGGATGAAACCGCAGACGCCTGCGGAATTCAACCATGAGCACCAGCAAAGCTCCGTCCAGGCGGTCTTCGCGCGCCGGTCCGGACCAATACACCGCGGCCAGCATATCGAGGATGGCGAGCACAGACTCGCGGGTCAGCCGGTGCCCGTCGGCAGAAGGCTCAAGCTGTCCGGCAAGCTTCTTTAAAATTCCTTCTTCCCCTTTGAACAGGGCACGCAGAAAAACCGCGTGGGTCAAAGGCAAGTGTTCCTCGGCGTTTTCCTCATCGGTCAATGCGTCAAGATCACTGCGAACTTCATACAACGCGCGCCAGTAAGCTGCGTCCACCTCATCGCGCAGCACGGAAACCCGGTTTGCCCAGACCGGAATATCCGCGCCGCCGGGAGAAAAAAAAGAATCCTTGATGGCTGGATTGCGGCTCAGCCGGCCGCGAATCTGCATCAGAGTTCCGTACAAATCCCCGTATTGGGCCTTCCAGGGCGAAAGCTGCAGCGGATACTCCCGGTTCGCACCCGCGAAATCCAGCCAGGAGGTTAAATCCATACGCAGCGCGTTCTCGTAGACAAACGCGTGAAGCATCCCGGCTGCGCTGACTCCGTAATACGGCCGTTTGGAGGGGCTTTTACGCATGCTGATCGTATTGCCGCCGCCATGGATGATTTTAAATTTAACCGGACTCGCCCCCTCCGCAATCGTGAACTCGGCCTCCCGAAGCATTTCGGTCAACCCCACCATGGCGCCGTCTTCCGACTGGATGGAGACCGGATGGCTGAAATACTCATCCGATTTGACGCCGCTGTAGAGCGTGAGCAGTTTGTACATGGTCTGCACCATGCCTCTGTCGGGATCCGAAGCCGGCCCGGATCCCTCAAAAAAAAGGACGGGTTCGTCTTTGGTATCGTGGCCGGCATACTCTTTCAAAGCCCGTTCAAGCACCTGCGGATGCTTAAAAAGCTGAATACCGATATTTTCTTGCCGGGCCAGTAATCGCTTTCCGGTTTCGGGCGTCAGCAGTTCGGGAAAAGCCAGTTCCAGTGCATAGTGCGGCAAAACCTCATACGGAGTTTCTCTGTTTGCCAAAGTGTCATGAAGCCGCCCGATCATTTCCTCATAAACCGCTTTGACAAGGCGTTCGGGATCTTCCGCCGGCATGCGGCTGGTTTTCCACACCGACTGCTTCGGGGACTCATCGCGAAGATCCCGGTATTTTCTGGCGACAAGATCCATGACCTCCTTGTTCACCACGACGCCGGGCAATGTCCGGCCCGTGGCATCCTGCTTCAACTGCTCCTGAATCCAGGTAAAGGTCTGAACCGCTTCTTCCGCCTGGCGTTTTAGCACGTCGTGTTTGGACTCCCAAACCGAACTCAACGCTGAAATCGCTCCATGCCGGTAAATCACGAATAAAAAATACGGCATCGCGATACTCAGGAACTTTGTAATCGTGTCGGGATTGCGGGTCTCGGCGTCCCGCTCAAGCAGCGGAATCAGCTTTTGCACGAGAAACCCGGCCTGACCGGCCACCGGATGGTAGATTTCATGAGGCTCGGTCTCCTCTTCCGTTTCTTCCACGTTTGGATCCGACATTCGGGCTCTGCGCATCTTCGCTTTTTTCTGCTGCGGCGTCTCTTCGGCCTCGGTCACCATGAACCGCACCCAGTCCTCCACCAGGTTCACGGTCTTGATAAAATGTGCGCCGGGCCAAAAGTAACTGAACCGCGCCACCGCTGAATCGAGAAAGTCCGGGTCCGAGAGTTCCACAAATTCCCTGAGCCGTTTCTGAAAATCCGCCTCGGTTCCAAAAAGTTTCTGCGTGATGCCTTCGGGCAGTGTTTCGCCGGAGGCCATAACCCGTTTCACGCCCAGGCGCCAAAGCATTTGCGCGCCAAACTCCGTATCTTCCCGCAGGCCCCGGCCAAAATAAATTTTGGCGGCGCCGGCGGCAGGCGGTGTTTCAAGCGCGGCTGCCAGGAAAACAGTTTTGGTTTTACTCTTTCCGAAACGGAGTTCATCAAAGCCGATGATTTCCGCCTTGCGCAAGGCCTCGGTCACCGCATAAGCCGCTTCGAGATTCTCCACTCCGCTGAGCCGGTCCAGTTTCTTTTCAATCATCGCGAATAAAACCTGCAAATCCTCCCGCTCGTAAGGTTTCTTTTCAACCAGATCGTCCTGGAAAGCAATCAGTGTTTCGGGGTTGCCCATCCAGGGCTCCAGATTCTGCGCTAGATCAGCCCGCATTTCTGAACGCCTAAGCTGCTGAAAAGTTTCTTCCGTGACTGTTTCGGAATTTAAAACCTGCCGAAGCGCTTTGGCCAGCCGTCTCCGGGCCGCCAGATCCAGCGGGCGGCGATTGAACTGCAGCGAGAACGTATCCACAGCCCGCAGCCCTGCTCTTTTTTCATAGCCTTCGGTGTCCACCGTGCTGTGTCCCAGGATGTCCATGTTCAATTCTTTGAAGACGCGGCTGAGGATATGCAAAAGCCCCGGAGAACGTCCGCCTTCCGTCGTTTCAACCCGAACCCAGGTAAGCTCTCCCTGATCCTTAAAAATAACCCGGGTCGGCACCTCAAAGGCGGGTTTGGAATATCCCGACGATTTTGAAAAGCGATAACTGACAGACTTACGTTTAAAAAGCTCCGCGGTCGGAGTTCGATTTTCAAAAAAATCCCTGAAATCACCCGTCAAGGTCTGGTCCAATTCCTGCCAGAATTCGCTCCGCGCATCAAACTCGCCCCCCGTGAAATCCAGAACGCGCACGATAAACCGGTCCACGACCTGACCGTTCGATCCGCCATTTTCAATTTCGGCCGAAAGAATTTCCAGCCGGTTGACTGTAAAAACTCCGGCAATGCCGGCCAGAATACCGGGCTGATTCGTAGGAATTTTCTGCCGGACGGTCACCTCGGCAAACAAGCGCGACGGATCTTCCGGCAGGATGATGGGCTTGATCACCACGTCGTCGCCCTGCGCCAGCGTGGGCAGACGGGCCGCCTCCTTGCGCTGAATCCATGCGCGCAAGGCCCCGGCATCCGACAATTCCTTTTCCGTGAGATCGCGGGCATCACTCAATTCACGGGTGTACAGCCAAACCTGCTGCGGCTGAAAAAAATGAGCTCGCACCAGCGTAAGTAAAAGCAGCACCTGCCAAAGCTTGAGATCGCCGCGCACCACGGACTGCACAAATGCAGGAAAAGTGCTTGTGTCATAAAGCCCCTGGCGCCGCATCAAAGTCAAAACGGCTTCACGGTTTTTTAGCAGGAAAACCACAAGTGCTTTGTCTGGACGTTTAAGCTTTAGATGCCGAATGGCTGCAAAAGACAGACCCGGGAGCAATTGTTCAAGCGGTTCGTAAAGCAGCGCCAGGCGGAAATCCCGCAAAAGTCCGGCCTGGGCGGGCGCCTGCAGAAGCGCCAGGGCCTGTTGAAAATCTCTCCTCAGGCCCGTACTCTCCCCTTCCGCCGCCTTGGAAAAAAGCAGTGTGTCGGCAAAAGCCACCGAGTTGAGCGCGTGCCGGTCAAGCGTGGTGCGGTGCAAAATATCCGCCTTGGCCAGGGATTCAATCCCTCCGAAAGCAGGCAGCAGCAAACTCAGGTAGCCGAAAAAATGCAGACGTAAAAGCACATAAGAGATTTCGCCCTGGGTTTCAAGCAAGGCTAGCAGCTGCCGTCTGGCCCGGGCGGCAAAGCGGCTGTCCTGTTTCATTTTTTTTGCAAACTCAGGCTGTGAGTTTTCCAAAACGTTCAAAAGAGCTCCGGTAAAATAAGCTTTCTTTTCGAGTGCCAGCCGGAAAAGCAGCATTATTTTCTCAGGCGCCAATACAGCGCTGAGCGCGGGATTCGCACCCGCCCAATCCAGGTAAGTTTCGGCCTGGCCGGAAGCGACCTGGCTAAAACCCGTTTCGACGCGAAAAAGCCGCCCGGACCGCTCCACGATGCGGACAGACAAATCCGGAATCGTTTCCAGCAGCGTCTCCTGCGGCGGACGGGAAGTTTCAGACAGCCGGCGCAAGGTGTTGTACGAAAACCGGAAAAGCGTCAGAGCCGCCTCGTAGTAATCGCTGAGCATCTGCTCCCGCGCCGTCAAACCGCGTCCGCTGTCGGCGGCATACCCCAGTGTTTCCGCGGTCGAGTCCTGCGCCTCGAAAACCAGAGGCACGGTAATGCCCTTGCCCGCATGCGCTTCCGGCAATGCCATGCGGATCTTCAAGATCATGTCATAGGCCCGCCGGGCGGCCGCCTGTTCCGAAGCAAGCAATAGGCCGCGGCGCTCGAGCTCGCGGAACGGCTCGGACAAATCAGCCGTATAAGCCTGGGCCGCCCAGCGCGCGTACTGGTAATGACGCAGGGCGCCTTTCAAATCAGGCTCCCGCGCGTAAAGCCCGTTCAGATAGCCTGTCTTTTTGTATTGTTCGCTCCACTTTGAAATGATGGCATCCAGGAAATCATCATTCTGATGATGCTCGGCCAGAAAGCGTACGCGATCCCGCTCAAAAAACTCGGGGTTGCCGGCCACCACGCGGGCATCCAGCAGTTCAATCGCGGAAATAAAATCATGCACTCCCTTGAGCGTTTCGATGCCTTCTGCGACAGGCACGTAGGTCCATTGAGCCCTCAGAATGTCATTCAACGCAACGTAAATGAATTTGACCGCACCGCTCGGTTCATGGCCGCCGCGAAAAAAGATGGCGCCGTCACGATCCGATCCGGGAGTCAATTCGCGCCGGCCGTAACTGCCCATGGCTACCAGCGAAAGGCCTTGTACCTGCTCACGAAAGGCTTCCATGCTTACCGCCTTGGCATAAACAGTCTTTACGGTTTCATCCACCAACTCCGCGGCCGCGGCCATTTTGCCCTCCGCGCCGGCGGCACCGTCCCAGATCGCCTGCTGACGCGTCTCAAACTCCTGCCGCATCGCACTCACCCACGCTTGGTCAGGCACGGAAACATCATTCCGCATCTCGGCCCTTGCCGGAGGCAAGGACTGCTCAGGCCCAGCCTTGTTCAGGCTGGGTCCAGAGACTGAGCGAGCGCTCCGCCGCGAGGCCCGAGAAGTCCCAGAGCTCCTGCTCTGGGGCATTTCTGATCTTGTTAATTTATCCGCCGTGACGGGCGGCCAGAATCCAGTCAAGCGTTCCGTTGAAATGAGGTTCCCCCGCGCATCCAGAACAATGCGCGGACCGTTCTTTTCAGTGTCGAACTGAATACTCGTTGAGCGAGGCCCCTGAGAAGTCACTTTTTCTATTCCCGGAATGGCCGAAAAAAAGCGGGCGTCATTCAGGCGGCGATTCGCCTCCCCGTTTCCAAGCTCAGGCACAGACGCGCGATAAACCAGAGCCGCGATTTGCGCCGCCGGAATCAAGGGGTCCACTCCCAGCAGGCGCTGGTGAGCCGGAGACGTTTGGGCATAGGGAATGTCCTTCAGCGTCGCGGCTGCGGGCTTAACGCTTGTTTCCAGAATTTTCCGGACGTAAGAATCCCGCGTTCCGGCGTCCGTCATGGCCGGAGTCAAAAGCGCACAGCCGATCCCCTGCCCGGTGAGTGCTTCACGAAACGGCCCGGCATGAAACCCGCCCGTCACCACGGCAACCGCCTTGAGTTTATGTTTCGCCAGCAAACGACGGGTTTTTGCGATCATGATCCGGTCGCGCCGTTTGGCCAAACGGTAAAAATCGAGCGCCGCCCGGTACAGTCGATCGAGTGATTCCAGAGGTTCAAAATGCGTATCACGCACGCGCTGTTCGGGATTGAGTTCAGGAAACTTGCGGGCCAGCCGGCTGGGCAAGAGTTCATTTCCTTTGTCCGCAAGAACGGCATACTCCGCAGGCGACAGCTGCAAACGAAAAAGGGACTGGAGCAGTGC